>USHI01000105.1 GCA_900554405.1 uncultured Eubacteriales bacterium
TGCGGAGGCGGGGCGGGTTCGCCGCGCGGACGGCGCCATCCATATCGGCAAGCAGGAACGGGTCGTGAAATTCGATCCTGCCGGGGTCGAGAAAGCATTCCGCCTCACGCGCGGACGTTATTCCGCGGTTTGCAAGCAGCTTTACGGTAAGCGGCAGAAGGCCGGTTTCCGAACCCAGCCGTTTGCAGACCGCTTCGTCCTCTTCGCGGACGACCCAGCTTCCGAATTTCATTTATATACCACCCTTTTCGTTTCTTTCTTGATAAACTCAGCCGTTTTCTTCCGCGGTGTTATCCTTCACCGTGAAAACGGCGGTATATTCGACCCCGAGCGGGTAAATGACCCCGCTTTCGTCCCCCGTGGCGACGCGCAGCCGCGCGGTATAGCTCCCGTCGGAATTGACGGTTATATCGTTGTAATCCGCAATGACCGAAACGCCGCTGAAATCAAAGCCGGAAAACGCATCCCGCGGGCCGACAAGTGTAACGGTCACTCCGCCGGCAAACTCGGCGGTCATCCCTTCGGGAAGGTTTTCGAGCTTTATATTCCCGGCGGATATTTTGATTCTTCTTACCGAAAGCTCCGGCAGCCTGACATCGACTGTTATCTTGGAAAAGCCGCTTTCGTTAACGACACCCTCCGGAAGCAGCGCGCTTATGATATATTCACGGCTGGATTCGCCGATAAAGACGGTTTCGTCGAATTCGAGCGGAAATTCATCCATGGAATCGACAAGCTCCGGCGTGCCGGAAACGGTTATCGTCGTGGCGGAAAGACGCACCGTTACATCCTCCTGCGAAAACTTTCCTCCTGTGAGCTTTACCTTTACGGGGATGGTTTTCTGTTTGGAAAGCGCAACCGTCACATATGCCTCCGTTTCGGAGCAGGTTATATACCTGTTTTCGATATTATTGCCCTTTTCGTCGCGCAGGACGATCCGGCCCTTGCCGCTCACGCTCTGTGTCAGCTCGTAATCGCTCAGATCAAAATCCACATAAGCGCCGGAAATACGCTCCAGTTCGGTTTTCGGGCCGGAAATATTTATAAACTGCGGGTTTGCCATGCCGGATGCAAAGGTGATCCCTTCGCCCATACGGTAATTGCCGAGATCGACCTCGACGGGGACATACGTCATCTGGGTGAATTCATCCACAAAGATCTGCACCGTGGTGGAGGATTGGGAAACGACCTCGATCCCGTTCGGCGAATAAACGACTATACCGGCTGTCTGCAGCCCCGGCTGTTCGAGCAGCGAAACATCGACAACGGCGCGAAAATCCGATTCGCTCAGTGCGTTCAGCTCGGAACGTTTGCCCTTTGCAACGACGGTTATGGAGGAAAAAGTCTGCCCGCCGGCAAGCGTGTAGCCGTATTTTTCCGTAAGCTTGCTTTCGCCCTCCAAAACAACGGTTATCCCGTTGAAGGTGCGCTCGAAGAGCGTGTTGTCGAAGCCCATTGCGTATATCCACACGAGCAGCGCGCCGAGCACCGCCGCGATAAGCACGACTGTTTTTGCCGCGCGGGACATCTTGCCGACTTCAAGCGTTTTTTTGGCGGATTCCCTGCTTTTCATTTCTTTTTGTTCCCGCCCTTTCTTTTGAATCTGAACCTTACGCGGGCGGTGATGGTCTTCTTTTCCTCGCCGATGATAAGCGAAACAAGATAATCCTCCAGGCTCCTGCGTGAAAAGCCGCGTTTAAGTTCGCCGTCCAGCGCAACGGATATCACGCCCGTCTCCTCCGAAACGACAAGCACCACGGCATCGCTGTTTTCGCTCATGCCGATAGCGGCACGGTGGCGGGTGCCGAGCTCCTTGACGATTTCATTGTTCATGGAAAGCGGAAGGAAGCAGCCCGCCGCGTGGACACGCCCGTCGCGGATGATGACGGCGCCGTCGTGAAGCGGTGCTTTATTGAAGAATATGTTCCCGAGCAGGAAGGAGGATGTCACGGCATCCACCACCGTGCCGGTACGGATATAATCGCCGAGCTTCGTTCCGCGCTCGAAAACTATCAGAGCGCCGGTCTTGCTTTCCGAAAAGGATTCAGCGGCGACGCACACCTCGCCGATAGCGTTTCTCACGGCGTATTCGGTGTCCGCATCCATCATTCCCTTGAAATTGCGTATGGATTCCCCGCCCACCTTTTCGAGCGCACTGCGCAGCTCCGGCTGAAAGACGATAACGATCGCTATCAGCCCGACGGAAAACAGGTTTGTGAGCAGGAAGTTCAATGCCCTCATATGGAGCAGCGAGCTGAGAAGCAGCATACCGATAAGTATTATTATACCGACAAGCAGCTTGCCCGCACGCCTTTCCCGCACAAAGCGGAAGGTATAATAAAACAGCAGCGCAACGATAAGTATATCTATAACGTCGATCACGCCGATCCCGGCAAGCTGATTTTTGACATATTCGAAATATTCAAGAATGACATCCATTGTGCTTCCACTCCGTCAATTGTGATTATTTGAAGAAATCGCCGTGCAAGACAAGCTGCTTTATGGCGCTGCCGCGGTGCGAAACGGCGTTTTTCTCCGCCTGTGTCATTTCCGCAAAGGTTTTTCCGCTCTCGTGCAGGAATATCGGGTCGTAGCCGAAGCCGTCCGCGCCGCGCGGGGTTTCGATTATCCTGCCGCGGCTTTCCCCGCGGACAAACAGCCTTTCTCCGCCCGGCTTGCAGGCGCATATAACGCACACGAACCGCGCCGCGCGCTCCGTGTCAGGGGTATTTTTCAGCAGCCCGAGCAGCTTTTCGTTGTTTTCCGCATCCGTGGCGTTTTCGCCGGCAAAGCGCGCGGAATAAACCCCCGGCGCGCCGCAAAGCGCATCTGTTTCAAGGCCGCTGTCGTCCGCTATGGCGATATCCCCCGTGAAATCGCAAAGCGCCTTTGCCTTTATATAGGCATTGCCCTCGAAGCTGTCCGCCGTTTCGGCGATATCCCCCGTGAATCCTACATCATGCGGGGTGAGCAGCTCGATATCATAACCGCCCGCGGCAAATGCCGCGCGGAATTCCGCCAGCTTGTGTGCGTTTCCCGTTGCAAGGATCATCCTCATTGCTCTATTCCTCGAAAAAGGCATTGATGAAATCCCTGCCGTCGAACGGGCGGAGATCGTCGATCCCCTCGCCCACGCCGATAAACTTTACCGGAATGCCCAGCGTGCGCTTGATGGCAAGGATAATTCCGCCCTTGGCGGTACCGTCCAGCTTTGTAAGCACAAGCCCGGTTATTTTTGCCGCCTTGCCGAATTCCGAAGCCTGTATCAGCGCGTTCTGACCGGTGGAGGCATCCAGCACGAGCAGCGTTTCGCGGCTGCACCCGGGGGCTTCGCGGTCGATAACGCGGTTGATCTTCGCAAGCTCATCCACAAGGTTCTTCTTGTTGTGCAGCCTGCCTGCAGTGTCCACGATCAGGACATCCACGCCCGCCTTTTTCGCGGCAGCGACGGCATCGAATACCACGGCTGCCGGGTCGGCACCCTCGCTTTGCCTGATTATCGGCACGCCGTTGCGGTCCGCCCATATGCAAAGCTGTTCTGCGGCTGCGGCACGGAAGGGATCCGCCGCCGCAAGCATGACGCTTTTTCCGCTTTCACGCAGGTAATGCGTTATCTTGCCGATGGAGGTTGTCTTCCCGACACCGTTCACACCGATAACAAGTATAACGTTAAGCCCCGGCTTTATATCCAGCGTTCCGCCCTCGCCGACGCTTTCGGCAAGGATTTCGCGGAATTCCTGCCTTGCGATCGAGGCATCGCGGATCTTTTTTTCCTTCAGGCGCTGCCGCAGCTCGTTAACGAGCGCATCGGAGGTTTCCGCCCCGACATCCGCCATTATCAGCAGATCGCACAGCTCCTCGTAAAAATCGTCGTCCACCTTGTCATAGGAGGAAAAGAGATCGTTCACCGGCTTCAAAAGCACGTCGCGCGTTTTTTTCAGCCCGTTTTTAAGTTTGTCGAAAAAGCTCATTTGCCTGTATACTCCCTGATATTTTCATCCAGCTTCGCCATGTTCAGGCGGATAAATTCGGATATCCCCTTCTGGCGCATGGTTATGCCGTATATCGTATCCGCACGTTCCATCGTTCCGCGGCGGTGCGTGATAAGAATGTACTGGGTCTTATCGCTGTTGCGCCGCACATAGGAGGCGAGCTTCACAACGTTCACCTCGTCGAGCGCGCTTTCGATCTCGTCGAAAACGCAGAACGGCGCGGGGTTGACACGCTGCAAAGCAAGATAAAGCGAAACGGCTGCAAAGGATTGCTCGCCGCCCGAAAGCAGCGAAATGCTCCGCACGCTCTTGCCCGGCACTTTAAGCAGGATATCGATCCCGCATTCGAGCGGAAGCAGCGGGTCGGTCAGCTCGGCACGGGCGCTGCCGCCGCCGAAAAGCTCGCAGAATACGGAATTGAATTCGGTGTTGATCTTATCGAAGCATTCCAAAAAGGATTCCTTCATGCCCGCTTCGAGCTTCGAAATCGTTTTATCCAGCCCGGCGCGGGTCTTGTTCAGATCGCCGACCTGTGCGGAAAGAAAATCGAACCGTTCCTTTGTGACACGGTATTCCTCCACCGCATTTACGTTTATAACGCCCATCGAGCGTATTTTTGCTTTCAGCGAAGCAAGCCTTGTCGCCGCCTTTTCCATTTTTTCCTTCGGCAGCCTCAAGGGAAGCGCATCCGAATAGGTAAGCTCGTATTCATCCCAAAGCTTCCCTGTGACGGTGTCGAATTCGTTGCTCGCGGCGGTCTGCTTCATATCTGCCTCCGTCACGCGGCGGAAGGCATCCTCCTTCGCCGCAAGCGCGGTTTTCTGTCGCGCGCGCATTTCCGCAAGCTCGGATTCCTTTTCCTGCCTGCCGGAAACAAGCTCGGCTGCCTTTTTGTCGCATTCGGCGGCTGCGGCATCACATTCGGCCCCTTTCGGCGCCGCGGCAG
>USHI01000106.1 GCA_900554405.1 uncultured Eubacteriales bacterium
GTGCTTTCGTCCGCCGGCGCGGTGTATTCGCGTGCGGGTATATCGCCCGCGAGTATCTTTTCAAGCTCGGTTATGCGCGAGGATCTTACCTTGGAAAGCATTTCGCGTGCTTCGGGGGGGAGCTCATCATCGCCTGCCGCTTTTGCCGATGCCGGTATTTCGGCTGCGGGCGCTGCGGGTGCGGCGGCTTTCTGCGGGGCGGCGGGCTTCGGAATTCCGCTTTCCGCGCCGGAACCGAGAATTTCGTTGAAAAAGCTGTCGCCGTCGGCTGCGGGCGACGCATTGCCCGGCGCTGCCTCCTTCGCTTCGGCTTCATCGGCTGCGGGTACGGGTGCCGGGGTGGGGGCGCTTTCGTCCCCCGCGGGTGCATCTGCGGGGAGCTTGCCGAACGCGCGAAGTACATCCTCCGTGGTAAAGGGGTTGTTCTTCTGCTTTTTCGGTGCGGAAGTCTTTAATGTCCGTGCCTCACGCGCAAAGCGGTTGAATATGTCCTTCAGCTCGTTCAGATCGGTCATCACATCGCTTTGAAGTATGATGATCGCGGGGAGATTGTCCTCCAGATTGGCGCGCATTTCGGAAGCGGCGCGCCTTTCCATTTTTTCCATGACGATATCCGGGTTTTCCAGCGATATGCCGAGCATCTTTTCGCCGTCGGAATCGATTATCCGGGCGGAGGAAACGTTTGTCCAGCCGATCTCTATATCCTCGCCGACATTGCGTATATCCGTAAACCCGCGCGAGGTTATTACCATCGCGTTGTCCGGCCTGCTCTGGCGCAGCAGCACCAGCGCAAAAAGCGTACCGAACAGCAGCGTGAGCAGCCCGCCCGCAAAATAGAAGAACGCGGGCATTATTGTTATCTCAGTGAATATTTCCGGCGCAAAAGTAAGTAAAAGCGAAGCGATTATAAGCACGAGCAGCGGTATGCCCTTTATAAGCAGATCGTTGCGCCGCTCCTTGATAATGATGGTTTCGTTCATGGCAGTTGTTCCTTCCGTCAGTCTTCGTATTTTGTGGCGTAATGTGTGGTGGCTTCGTCGGTCACGGAATATGCGGCGTGGCATTCCGGGCAGCGTTTGCCCGTTTCCTCCGCTTCATCCGCCGTGGCAAATCGCAGGCATTTCGAGCAGTAATACCAATCGCCGTCGCCATGATAAACGGTAAAGCTGTCTATGACCTCGCCGCCGCCGGCGCGGTAAATCGTAAGCGTGAGATACCTGCCGTAATCGGCGCTCGATTCGCCGTTTTCGTGCTGCGCAAGATCCAGCGCGACACCCGAAAAGCTGAACCGCGCGAACGAATAACGGAGGTTTGTGTCCCGTTGAACTCCGGCGAGCGTAAAGGTGTTTCCGCGGTTGTCGGTCAAAACCGCTTCGAACCGTTCGTCCTTGTTGCCCCCGAGCTGCTTTTTGGCATTGAGCTTTACGCCGACTTCAAGAAAGCCGTATTTGTCCGAATAGTCGATATCGGAAAGCTGAACGGAGCCGTCGTAATTCATGAATTCCTCGGTGTTAAGGCGGTAGACCGTTTCGCCCGCGGGGTCGAAATTCTCAATATATCCGCCGTAATAGTTCCGCGTGATTATCCTGCTGTCGCAGCTCGAAAATATCACGAAGAATATTATGGCGTAAACAAGGAACGAAAGCCCGTACATCGTGCATTTGAATATTCCTTTTACGGTGCGGTAGGTTTTCGATTCGCGTTCGTCGTGTTCTTCGGGGAAATAATTGCCTTGGTAATCCATATGCGAGTTCTTTCTTTATGAGAGCCGTATTTGCCTGTTTCGAAGATTATTTTTTCGGTTTTCCACCGTTTTCATTCGGCTTCAATGCCCGAAACAGCCGAATAATCCACATTTTCCACCGAGTTTTCCACAATCGGGTGCCTGCGGGTGGAAAAGTTATGTCAACTTTTGCCGTCAGCTGTTGAAATACTTTCTATCCAGCGAACGGAGCTGAACCGCAAGTGCGATATGCTGCTTGCGTATCAGTTCGCTTTCGTCGAAATCGGCGATCGTCCGCGCGACTTTAAGTATGCGGTCGTAGCCGCGTGCCGAAAGCCCGAGCTTTTCATATGCGGATTGGAGTATTTCGCGGCCGCCGTCGTCGAATACGCAGTACTTGCGTATATGCTTCGGCAGCATCCGTGCATTGCAGGTGAGCGCCTGTCCGTTCGGGAGGAGTTCGCCGTCAAACCTGCTCATGGCAAATTCGCGCGCTTTGCAGACCCTTTCGCGTATCTTTGCGCTCGGCTCCGCGGCGACTGTGGTGTCCAGCTCCGAAAATTCAAGCGCGTTTACCTCGATCTGGATGTCGATACGGTCGAGTATCGGGCCGGACAGCATGGAAATATAGTTGCGGCGCGATTGCGGCGTGCAGGTGCAGGCTTTTGTCGGGTGCCCGAAATAGCCGCATTTGCACGGGTTCATCGCACATATCATCATGAATGAGCAGGGGTATGTCACCGTTGCGTTCACGCGGGTTATGGTAACGGAGCGTTCCTCGATCGGCTGGCGGAGCACTTCGCAGCTGTGCTTGTCGAATTCCGGGAATTCGTCCAGAAAAAGCACGCCGTTGTTCGCAAGCGAAATTTCGCCCGGCTTCGGGTTGGAACCACCGCCGATAAGCGCTGCCGGCGAAAGCGAGTGGTGCGGCGCGCGGAACGGGCGGTGCGAAAGCAGGGGAGTGAGCTCCTGTGTCAGCCCGGCAATGGAATATATTTTGGAGGTTTCTATGGATTCCTCCAATGTTATAGGCGGGGGTATGTACGGCACGCGGGAGGCAAGCATGCTTTTCCCCGTGCCGGGAGGGCCGATAAGCAGTACGTTATGCTCGCCCGCGGCGGCTATCTCCAACGCCTTTTTCGCGGATTCCTGCCCCTTCACATCCGAAAAATCAAGCGGAGTATCGCAGTTGATGGCGAAAAAATCGTTTTTATCGAATATCATCGGTATCAACCGGTTGGAATCGGTGAAGAAGTGGTTGACAAGCTGACGGATATTCTGTACCGGATAAACAGTTATGCCGTATGCGGCGGATGCTTCGCAGGCATTGTCCGCCGGGCAGAACATATACTTGAACCCGGCATCCCTTGCGGCAACAGCCATCGGCAGCGCCCCTGCGACAGGGCGCAGGTCGCCGGAAAGCGAAAGCTCGCCGAAAAAGCAGCACTGGGTGAAATCTATGCGCGACATTCCGGGAAGATCGAGCAGCGAAAGGAGTATCGGAAGGTCGTACACGGTGCCTTCCTTCTTTATGTCCGCAGGGGCAAGGTTTACCGTTATAACACCCTTTTTGAGTGGGAGATCGCAGGCTCTTGCGGCGCTGCGGACTCTGCCGGACGATTCTTTTATTGCCGCATCGGGCAACCCGATGATATCAAGACGCGGCTGGGAGGAATAAACGTTCGAAGCCTCGACGGTGACTATCTGGCCGACAATACCGCGTATTGCCGCCGAATATATCCTGCTTATAGCCAAAACACATGCCTCCTTAAAATACTGCAAGGTTCATCATATCACGAAGTTACGCCTTTTTCAATATCAATATTGCATTTTTCGGCAATATATTGTATTTTGCGCCGCCGTGCAACGCAAGACCTTGCTTTATGCGCCCGCACGGGCAAAAAAATTGTCTTTTGCTCTTTACATTCGGGGAAAAGGGTGGTATATTGTTTTTGTATGATTATATATACAGGAGGCTTTTAACCACATGGTGACAAGAAAGAAATTGTCAATGGACGGCAACACCGCTGCGGCGCATGTATCCTATGCGTTTACCGAGGTTGCCGGTATCTACCCCATCACTCCTTCTTCCCCTATGGCAGAGGTGACAGATCAGTGGTCGGCGGAAGGTCGCAGGAATATCTTCGGGCAGACCGTAAAGGTCGTTGAGATGCAGTCGGAGGGCGGCGCTTCCGGTACCGTTCACGGTTCTCTCGCCGCGGGCGCTCTTACCACGACTTATACCGCTTCTCAGGGGCTTCTTCTGATGATCCCCAATATGTACAAAATCGCCGGCGAGCTTCTCCCCGGTGTTATCCATGTTTCCGCGCGCTGCCTTGCCACCCACGCGCTCAACATTTTCGGTGATCATTCCGATGTCATGGCGTGCAGGCAGACCGGCTTTGCAATGCTCTGTTCTTCCAACGTTCAGGAAGTAATGGATCTCGGTGCCGTCGCTCACCTTTCGGCTATCGAGGGCAGAGTCCCGTTCCTCCACTTCTTCGACGGCTTCCGTACCTCTCACGAGATCCAGAAGGTCGAAGTATGGGATTACGAGGATCTTAAAGAAATGTGCGATATGGATGCCGTCAAGGCGTTCCGCGAAAGGGCGCTCAACCCCGAACACCCCGTTCTCCGCGGCACCGCACAGAACCCGGATATCTTCTTCCAGGCACGCGAAGCCTGCAACAAGTATTATGATGCCGTTCCCGCCATTGTGGAAGGCTACATGAAGAAGGTCAACAGGAAGATCGGCACGGATTACAGGCTCTTCAACTACTACGGTGCTCCGGATGCCGAAAAGCTCATTATCGCCATGGGCTCGGTCTGCGATACGATCGAAGAAACCATCGATTATCTGCTTGCAAAGGGCGAAAAGGTCGGTCTGCTCAAAGTCAGACTTTACCGTCCGTTCTCCATCAAGCACTTCCTTAAAGAAATCCCCGAAACCGTCACGAAGATTGCCGTTATCGACAGAACGAAGGAACCGGGCGCCATGGGCGAACCGCTCTATCTCGATGTCATCAACGCCGTCCGCGGCAGCAAATTCGAGGATGCCCTCATTGTCGGCGGCAGATACGGTCTCGGCTCCAAGGATACCACTCCCGCCGCGATCGTCGCGATTTACAAGAACCTCGATGCAAAGAAGCCGATCAACTACTTCACCGTTTCCATCAACGATGACGTAACCAAGAAGTCACTCAAAATGG
>USHI01000107.1 GCA_900554405.1 uncultured Eubacteriales bacterium
AAGAGCGCCCACAGGTGCTTTATACGCCGCAGCGATATACACAAATACCGAAACGGCAAGCATGAAATAAAATGCGGAAAAGCCGGTAACAAGGGCAGACACAACGGCAAGCAGCAGGAACGCAAGCCGCCCGCGGCGATTTTCACGCCCGAACCGGCACAAAGCAAACGGTATTGCGGCAGGGACAGCGAAGGCAAGCACCTCCGCTTCCGGACGTGCGGACGAAAGCGCCGCAGCCGCCGCACGAAGCCCTTCAAGCGGGATAAGGTCCGAAAATTCGCCGAGCAGGTAAGCGGCGCACCCGAGCGAGACCGAAAGCCGGATCGCCCCGAAGGACTGCATCAGCAGCGTTTCGGTGCAGATAAGATTTTTCGCAAGAAAATATACACCCGCCATGCAAAGCGCATACGCCTCCGTGCGGGATATCCCTCCGCTCACGGCGCAGCCGACAGCAGCCGCCGCAAAAGCCGCCAGCGCGGCGATATCCGCAAGCCCGAAGTGCAGATTGCGCTTCAACCGCAGGCATTTGAAAAGATAGGATACGACCGAAACGAACATGACCGCCGCAGTATACCCGGCAGGCAGCACAAGCGAACCGGCGACCCCGGCAAGCATACCGAATTCGGGGATATTTAATGTCACGACGGCGACGACGGCGAGCAAAAGCACCGCTAGCACGCGCCCCGTTCCGAAGAACAGAGTCCCCACGCCGCATACCGAGCCGAGCAGAAACGCCCCGCCGATATCGGTTTCGGGTTTGCTGCGGCGTTCGAGCGAAGAATCGTTGACACCCAGACAGCCGTACAGCAGCGAGCCGATGATCCGCCCGCCCGCCAAAGCGGAAAGCAGGCTGCGTTCCCCGAACATCGCACACAGCAGCCCGGAAACAAGGCATATCGCGGAAACGGCAAGTTCGCCCGTGCCGGATTGCGGCAGCGGGAGCACGACATAGCGTTTCAGCATGAACAGCGCCGCCGCATAGATCCCGAAGGTTATAAAGAATATCCCCAGCGAGCGCACGGAGGCGCACAAAAAGCGTTCCCGCAGAAAGGCAAGCGCCGAAAAAAACCGGTTGCCCGAAAACGCCCTTGCCACCGCGTTGCGAAGCGGCATTGTAACATTCCTGCGCAGCGAAAAGCGTTCGGATACCTTTGATGTCACCTTGTCGGTAAAGAGCTTATCCGTCGCCGCGGCGGAGGAAAGCAGCGCGCTTGCCCTGCCGCGTTCGAAAAACTCGGTTGTCCTTGCGCTCGCGTGCGCCGTCGCCGAAAGGATAATGCTTTCGCGCGCGGTACGGCGAAAGGAATTCCTCTTATTTGCTTTTCTGAATCTCTTTCTCTTTTTTATCATCAGACCGCTCCATAAGGTCGGGCCGTTTTTCGGCGGTACGGATCAGGGATTGTTCCAACTTCCACTTCTGTTGAAGCGCGTGATTGCCGTTGATAAGGACTTCCGGCACGGCAAGCCCTTCGAAAACGCGCGGGCGAGTGTACTGTGCGTGTTCGAGCAGCCCGTTTTGAAGGCTTTCCTCCGTGTAGCATTCCGGCGCGGGCAAAACGCCCGGCACCATTCTCGATACGCAATCCACGACTATTGCCGCGGGAAGCTCGCCCCCCGTCAGCACATAATTGCCGACCGAAAGCTCCTCGTCTATCTCGAGCTCGATAATTCGCTCGTCGATCCCTTCGTAATGACCGCACAGCAATATGAGGCTGTCGTATTCAAGCAGTTCGCGCGCCTTTGCCTGATCGAACAGCGCGCCCTGCGGGGACATATAGACCGTCCTCACCCTGCCGCCGCACCGCGCCTTTGCCGCACGTATGCAATCCACTGCGGGCTGGCACATCATCACCATGCCGTAACCGCCGCCGTAGGGCGTATCGTCCACCTTGCGGTGCTTATCCAGAGTATAATCGCGTATATCCGTACAATTGACGGATATCAAGCCCTTTTCGCAGGCTCTGCCGATGATACTGGAAGAAAATATCGGTTTCAGAGAATCGGGAAAAAGCGTAAGCACTTCGAAATTCATAAATCGCACCTACGCTTCAAGCCCGTCTATAAGACGGACGGTTATCTCTTTTTCCGGGTCCGTGCCGACGATAAATTCATCGACGGCGGGAATGATATAATTCTTTTCGCCGCTGACATAGTACAGGAAGGAGGCGGCGCCCTCCTCCACGCGGGTGACCTTGCCGATAACCGCGCCCGTCCCGATATCACGCACGGGAAGCCCGATCAGATCGTCGTTATAAAACGTCCCTTCCGGCAGCGCGATATCGTTACGGTCGAAATAAACCGTTCGCCCCGTGAGCACGGAGGCACTTGAACGATCCTCATAACCCTCGAAAACAATGGTGGAAAGCGAGGGGCGAAGCTCCTTCACTGTAAGATATCGCCTGCCCCCGGGGTCCAGATAAAGCCTTTCGACCCCGGAAAGGAATTCAACGCTGTCGCACCAGCAATCGAAGCGCAGCTCGCCCTTCAACCCGCGCGGGGAATTGAGCCTTCCCGCTTCAAGAAAGCGCTTCATCAGATAATATCAACGATAACGCGCTTGTTTTCCTTTGAAGCGGCGGCACGCATGACGGTACGGATGCTTTTGGCGATCCGCCCCTCCTTGCCTATTACCCTGCCCATGTCGTGCTTGGCGACCGAAAGCTCCAAAACGACGGTATCGCCGCTGACCTTTTCGGTTACGCTGACCGAATCGGGATCCTCGACGATAGCTCTTGTAATGTCGAGAAGTGTTTGTTTCATCAGTCAATTACTCCGCTCTTTTTAAGAAGATCTCTGACGGTTTCGGTAGGCTGTGCGCCGTTGACGATCCATTTCTTTGCCTTTTCCGCATCGACCTTGACTTCTGCGGGGTTGGCCATGGGGTTGTAGAAGCCGATTTCTTCGATAAATCTGCCGTCGCGCGGGTAACGGGAATCCGCCACAACGATCCTGTACGAGGGAGCCTTCTTTGCACCCATTCTTCTGAGCCTGATCTTAACTGCCATTTTTGTTTTCCTCCGGAAAATATAATTGTTTTTTTATTAAAAGGGAAATCTAAGCTTTCCTCTTTTGCCTTTTTTACCCATGAACTGCTTCATGAGCTGCTTTGTCTGTTCGTACTGCTTGAGCAGACGGTTGACTTCCTCGACGCTTGTCCCGCTGCCGGCGGCAATGCGCCTCTTGCGGGAGGAATTGAGCACGTCGGGGTGATCGCGTTCATACGGTGTCATGGAAAGTATGATCGCTTCGGTGCGGGAAAAAGCCTTTTCATCGACCTTTGCATCCTTCAATGCGCCCGGCTTTACCCCCGGCATCATGCCGATAAGCTGATCCATGGAGCCCATGTTTTTAACGGTGTTGAGCTGATCCAAAAAGTCGGCAAGCGTGAAGCTCTGTTCGCGCAGACGCTTTTCAAGCTCCGCCGCCTTTTTTTCGTCGATACTCTGTTCCGCCTTTTCGATCAGCGTGAGCACGTCGCCCATGCCGAGTATACGGGATGCCATACGGTCGGGGTAGAACGGTTCGAGGCATTCCGGCTTTTCGCCCGTGCCGATAAGCTTTATCGGCTTGCCGGTGATATATCGGACGGAAAGTGCGGCGCCGCCGCGGGTATCGCCGTCCATTTTGGTGAGTATAACGCCGGTGATATCGAGCAGATCGTTGAAGCTCTGCGCGACGTTGACTGCATCCTGGCCTGTCATCGCATCGACAACAAGCAGCGTTTCGGTAGGTTCGGCGGCGGTTTTAACCCGTTTGAGCTCCGCCATGAGTGCTTCATCCACATGAAGCCTGCCCGCGGTGTCGATAATAACCGGGTCGAAGCCGTATTTGACGGCGTGGCGTATCGCTTCGCGGGTGGTATCCTCCGGATCGTTCGTACCGCGTTCAAAGACGGTCGCACCGACCTTTTCGCCCACGACCTGAAGCTGTGTTATAGCCGCGGGGCGGTGAATATCGCAGGCGACAAGCAGCGGGTTTTTGCCCTGCTTTTTATACATGAGCGCGAGCTTGCCGCAGTGTGTCGTTTTGCCGGAGCCCTGAAGCCCGCACATCAGAATAACGGTAGGCGGCTTCGGTGCGGATTCCAGCTTGCGGCAGGTACCGCCCATAATGGCGATAAGCTCCTCGTTGACTATCTTTACGATCTGCTGTTCGGGGCGCAGGCTTTCGAGCACTTCGCCGCCGACCGCACGTTCGCTCACGCGGGATATGAATTCCTTTACGACCTTGAAGTTGACATCCGCTTCGAGCAGCGCAAGCTTTATTTCGCGCATACCCGCCTTGACATCGGCTTCGGTAAGCTTTCCCTTCCCGCCGAGCTTGGAAAACACGCGCGACATCTTTTCGGCAAGACTCTGAAACAACATTAAAGCTCTCCTGTGATCTGTTCGGCAAGCCGGTGCGCCTTTGCGATATCGCCGCAGGCGAGTATTTCGGCGGCGAGCGCCATGACACGTTCCGACTTTGCATAAATGCCGAGCGAGGCTTCGAGCGCATAAAGCTCGGCAACGGTGCGGCGGATGGAATCGCTGACACCCTGGCGTGTCAGCCCGCAATTTTCGCCGATCTCCGCAAGCGAAAGATCTTCGTTGTAATAAAGATCGACCATATCGCGCCGCCTTTCGGAAAGCGCGCCGCCGTATATATCGATAAGCCGGCAGATATAAGCTCTGTCGCCCTCCACGGGAAACGCCTCCTCCGAAAAAAAGAAATCGCGGTGTGTAAAGCGATTTACTTTACACACCGCATTATACTATACGGCAACGCCGTTGTCAATAGCTTTTTCGGTTATTTTCAGCCGGTATTCGCCGTTTTCGAAGGATAATACCGCCGTGTCGCCGCAGTGCACACCGCCGGAAAGCAGCATTTCCGCGATCGCGTTTTCCGCGCT
>USHI01000108.1 GCA_900554405.1 uncultured Eubacteriales bacterium
GCCGTTTTTTGCCGTTTGCTGTATCGCCTGCACTCCGCTGCCGAAAAAGCTTTTCGAAAAGCTTTCCGCAAAATGCAATGCCGTGTATTACCTCCGCCCGGTGATCATTGCCGCCGTGTTCCTTATCTGCGTGGCATATATGGTGAACGACAGCTTTGCGCCGTTTCTTTATTACATTTTCTGATGCGGGAGGAAATTGAAATGAAAAACCGTCTGCCGGACATTTTGACCGTCGCGCTTTTCTGCGGGATCGTGTTCCTGCTTTCCGCGGCATTCGTGCTGCTGCCCGCCAAGGATTTTTCGCCGGACGAAAACCGTGCGCTCGAACAGAAGCCGGAATTCACGGCTTCGCGGCTTTTCGATGGCTCACTTACATCGGATGTGAACGGCTGGTTTTCCGACCAGTTTCCCGCACGCGGGTTCTTTCTCAAGCTCCGCGCCGCAGCCGAAACCGCACTTTTCAAGCGCGAAAACAACGGCGTTATCGACGGCGACGGTATATACGCCGTCCGGAGCTTCAATGCAAGGTATTCCCGCCGGCTGGAAAGCCGGGATACCGACGGCTTTTACGAAGAAGCCGTAAAGGCTCAGCTCGAAAACATCGGAAAACTGGGCGAACGGCTGGATATCCCGCTTTATACCGTTATCCCGCCGCGCACCGTGGATATCGCCGCCGGCGATCTGCGCGGATATTCGCCGGTAGGGGCTATTACCGCCTGTATCCGCGAAAGCATTCCCGAAAGTGCAGGGTATATCGACACCTTCTCCCCGCTCAAAGCCGCTTACGATGCGGGCGAATACGTTTATTACCGCACCGACCACCACTGGACGGCGCACGGCGCATATATCGCGTATACCGCCGTGATGCAGTCGCTCGGAAACGGGACGAATATAATACCCGAATCGGAATTTACCGCCGAAACGGTCGACGGCTTTGTCGGAACAACGGGCGCGCGCGCCCAGTTCCCCTTCATGCTCACGGATACGTTAACGCTGATGACCCGCGCCGACGACGGCGAATACGAAGTCACTGCCGACGGCAAGCCTATCGACGGGTTTTTTGTCAGAAAGTGGCTTGCGGAATCGGATAAATACAGCGTTTATCTGGACGGCACCCACGGTGTGACGACAGTTCGCCGCGCCGGCGGCGGGCAGAGAAAGACCCTGCTCATATACAAGGATTCCTTTGCAAACAGCCTTATACCCTACCTTGCGCGGGAATACGATATTATCGCGCTCGACCTGAAAACCAATGTCGCGCTTTCAGTCGGCACCGCCGCCGACCTGTACGGCGCGGATGCCGCTTTGATCGTATACAACGCCGAAAACCTTATAACCACGGTGGAGCTCGGCGTGCTCAAATAAAATAAAAACCGAAAGGCAACAAAATGAAACGAATCGCTATCATTGCGGCAGTAATACTTCTGCTTGCCTCTGTTGTTCTTGCCGCGTGCGGCAAAACGGGCGAAAGCTCTGCGCCCGCACACGATATCTCGCTTACGAGCGAATACGGCGCTTCCTCCGCAGAGGGTTCCTCTGCGCCCGAAGCAGACGAAAGCTCCGAATCTTCGGCAGAGGAAAGCTCCGAACAGCCCGAGCAAAGCGAACCCATAGCCGAGGTTTCCGGCAGCGAAAGCAGCGCCGATCCGGAATACGAGGGCGAGGAAATAAACGTGCTTTATGCGAGCTATTCCGAAAAGCCCTATTATGCCATTGTCGGCACCTGCGCGCAGGGCGCAACGATAACCGCGCGCTCCGCCTCCGGCACGGAATACACCTCCGAATCCTTTTACGGCTGGTTCAGTGTCCGCGTCAAGTGCGAATCCACCCCGGACAGCGTTTCGCTCACGCAGTCCGCGGGCGGCAAACAGCTCGGAAACACGCGCGTGTTCAGCATAAAGCCCGTCACGCCGAGCTCGGAAATGTGGCCGATAATCACCGGCAAAAATATGCAGTTCTTCCTGCAAAAGATGCTGCCGGACTTCCGCGGCACCAATTTGCCGAGCGCCGATACGCTTTCCCGCCTTACGACAAGGGTGCGCAACCGCGTGAACGATATGCGCAGCTACAACCCAAAGGCAAACATTATTTACCTTATCGTTCCCTCCGCCATGACCACCTGCCCGGAGCTTGTCCCGGAGGAATACGCGCCCGCCACCGGAAAAACACGTCTGGATCTCGTTCTGGATGCCATCAATGCTTCCGGGGCGTATGCCGTCGATCTGCGCCCGGTTTTCGCCGCGCACAAGGATGACGAACGCCCGCTGACCTACAAGACGGACAGCCACTGGACGGATTATGCCGCCTATCTTGCGTATAAGGAAATATTCGATTCTATTTCCAAGGATTACCCCGCCGCTGCGCCGCGGCCGGACACCGATTTCAACTGGAACCCGGGGTATTACGAATCCGGCGATATGACATATTACCTTGCCATGTCGCAGACCGAGGTCCGGGAATACGAATTTTACCGCACCTTCAACTTCACGGCGCCCAACGCCGTCACAAAGGTCACGCGGTACCGCCGCCCGAGCAGCCTTGTTTACAGCGATGCTTCCACCGAGGCAAACACCATCCGCACCGACCGTCCGGAGCTTCCGAGCTGCTATGTCCTGCGCGATTCCTTCTCCGCACAGATATACGATATCCTTGCCGAGCGCATGGATACGACATATTACAGCGGCATGTGGGATCACACCTGGAAGCAGTCCTTCGTGATGGACAATCAGCCCGATTATGTCATATACATCCTTTCGGAATGGAATATCGACGCGATAATCAACGGCTGATCCGCATTTATACGGCAAAAAAGGAACCGCACCGGTTCCTTTTTTTATGTTTAAGATCAATAAGCCTTTGCCCAGGCGACAATATGCTTTGCTTCCCTGCCGCAGCAGACGCATTTCGCGCCTTCGCCGACCTCATGGCCGAAGGGGATGCAGCGCGAGCCGACACCCGTGTCCTCCTTGACCTTATCCTCGCAGGCTTCGTCGCCGCACCAGGGGGCAAGAACGAATCCGTCACCCTTTTCGGCAAGCGCCTTTACGATCTCGTCGGTCGTTTTGCATTCGTATGTGCGTGCCGCACGGCGTGCCAGTGCGTTTTCGTACATGATATCACGCGCGCGTGCAAGCTCGGCTTTTACGGTGCCGACAATGCCTTCGAGGCTTGCCGCGTTCTTTTCGCCGTTTGCGCGCATTGCGATAACGCATTTTCCGGCTTCGATATCGCGCGGGCCGAGCTCGATGCGCAGCGGAACGCCCTTCATTTCGTATTCGGAGAATTTCCACCCGGCGCTCATTTCGCTGTCGTCCAGCTTCACACGGATGCCCGCGGCGGCAAGCTCGTCACCCGTAAGGATGATGCACCGGAGACGGTGAAGAACCGTCTTGCGGTCTATCATAGGGAGACGGAACCGCTCAAGGACTTCTATAAGTCCCGCAGCGTTCTGTACCCGGTGGAGGATATGGGCTCGGTCGAGGCCACCTCCAAGGCGATCCTCGCCGTGCTGAAATGAGAGGTGTACAATGATCACTTTGAAATCGGCACACGAGATCGAATTGATGCGCCGAGCGGGAAAAATTACCGCGGCTGCCCGTGCGTTAGCAGGGGAAATGGTAAAGCCCGGCGTAACAACCCACGAAATTGACAAAGCAGTGTACAGGTTCATCAAATCGCAGGGAGCCGAGCCGTCGTTCCTTAATTACAGCGGCTATCCGGCCAGCGTCTGCGTCAGCGTGAACGATGAGATCATCCACGGCATCCCGGGTCCCCGGGTGCTCAAGGAGGGCGACATCGTGAGCGTGGATGTGGGCGCCTACATCGGCGGCTTCCACGGCGACTGCGCGGCCACTTACCCCTGCGGAAAAATTTCCGCCGAGGCCCAGCGGCTCATTGACGTCACACAGCAGAGCTTCTTCGAAGGCATCCGATTCGCCCGCGAGGGCCAGCGCCTTTCGGACATCTCTGCGGCGGTGCAGAAATACGTTGAGGACAATGGCTACAGCGTCGTGCGCGAATATGTCGGTCACGGCATCGGCAGAAAGATGCACGAGAGCCCCGAGGTGCCGAACTTCGGCGCGCCGGGCCACGGTCCGAGACTGCTGCGCGGCATGACGATCGCAGTCGAACCCATGGTGAACGCGGGTGGTGCGGCAGTCCGGGTCATGCCGGACGGCTGGACCGTCAAGACCCGGGACGGTAAACTTTCCGCCCACTATGAAAACACCATTGCCATCACGGATGGCGAGCCGGAGATTCTGACAAGCATCGACGGCGAGGTACTGTGATGTCTCGCGCCCGATTATCCGACATCGTGCTCTCTCTGACCGGAAGGGACAGAGGACAGCTGATGCTGGTCGTCGCAGAAGAGGGGGATTTTCTTCTGCTGGCGAACGGACGTGCGCGCCGGGCCGAAAACCCGAAGCGCAAGCGCCGCAAGCATGTGAGCCTGCAGGGCCCATGCGACGAGCGCACACGGCTTAAGCTGCAAAGCGAAAGCCGGCTGACAAACAGCGAGATCCGCAAGGCGCTCGCCCTCTGGACAGGGGACGAGAACGCAAATTGACCGAGGAGGATAAACCACAATGGCAAAAGATGATGTGATTGAGCTCGAGGGTACCGTCGTAGAGGCGCTGGAGAAGCTGCCGAACGCCATGTTCCAGGTGCAGCTTGAGAACGGCCACCAGGTACTGGCTCATATCAGCGGCAAGCTCCGCATGAACTTTATCCGCATTCTTCCCGGCGACAAGGTCACCGTTCAGATGTCGCCTTACGACCTGACCCGCGGTCGTATCACTTGGCGTTCCAAGTAAGATAAAAAGCGGGCGGAGGTACGCATGTGACCTGCGCGCCAGTGGTCGCCGGACAGGTTTCCGGTGTCCCATCCCA
>USHI01000109.1 GCA_900554405.1 uncultured Eubacteriales bacterium
GTAATCCCCCTGCTGGCGCGCAAAGTCCAGCACATATTCGTACAGGCGCGTGCCGATATGCCCGCCGCAGTCCCGCGCCAGCCGGAATGCACCGCGGCGCAGAAGCGCCCTTTTTTATCGGCGATAAGCACGGGAACGCAATCGGCTGTCCGCACGGAAAGCAGAACGCCGCTTTCCGTCGTAAAGAGCCCGTCGGCAACGGGAGCGGGCGACTCATTTGTAACACCGACGCCGCAGTCGGCGTGCGAAACGCGCAATACAATGTCCGTATGCCGCTGGACGACACGGCACACATCCCCCGCCGAAAGCCCGAACGAACGCGCCGCTGCGGCGTAATTTGCCGCAACGTTCCCGGAGGTATCGCGCTTTTCGCCGCTGCCGCAGGCAAAATTGAGGCTTGCGAACTCGCCCTCGCTCCCCCCGCCTAGCCGCGTAAAGAAGGCGTGGCAAACGCCGTAGGATGCAAAAAGCGCGCTTATGAACCGCGGCGGAGCGGATGCTTCTTCAAAACAAAAATCCTTTCTTCTTGCCATTGGCGGCCCTCCTTATTTGTTGCTTTTGCACAAAACAAAGCTTTTGATTTTATATAATTCGTACTGTCGTATAATTGACTTTTACCAATACCGCGAATATAATATAGGCGAAGTCAATGGGAAGGAGTGATATAAATGAGTTCCGTAGAACTTCACAAAATCGATTTCGGAAAATTCATCGAAGCGCTCGACCAATGCAAAGGAAATGTTTGGCTTGTTACCGACGAAGGCGACAGGCTCAACCTCAAAAGCCGCTTCTGCCAGCTTCTCGGCATTTCCAAGATAGTCGAAGGCGGCATGGTCAACAGCGCAAAGATCATTTGCGATGATCCCGAAGACGACAGCCTGCTTTTCCGCTTCAACCTTTACGGCGACAAAATACTCCGCGAAAAGGAAGCCGAAAACGAAAGCGAAAACGGCTGAACCGGACCTGCTCCGGTAAATTCCGAACACGTCGCCCGGGCGTGAACCGATTCACATCGGGGCGTGTATATAACACCACGGCTTTTCGTGAACGGCAGTTATCTGCTTCCGAAAGGTGCGCTGTGCGCAAAGCCTTTGCCGCGGCGCGGATGCCGGAAAGTCTTCCGGCAGCAATATTGCTTTTCTCCTATGTGACATCGCCGCGATGCGAGGCGGCAATGTTGCTTTCGAGACCTGTGTGCGAGACGGGTCTCTTTTTTTACCCAAAGTCTACCGAAAAGCGCCGTCGCCGGTAAGCGACAGCGCTTTGTTTTTTTATTTGGCCTTTATTCCGCGGCGTTGCCCTGTGTTTTTGCCGAAAAATGCCGCTGTGCAACATCGCCGACAAGCAGCGAAATGTCCATACCGTTTTTATCGATATGCCAGCGCTGGACGTGCGGTGTGTCCGCATGGCGGAGTGTCAAAATATAACCGCCGTCCTCGCCGCGCTCGTATGCGGCATAAACGCTTATACGCTCCTCCAAGCCGAGCATGGGATCGTGGGTGATTATTGTCGGGTTCAGATATTTGAGCATGACACGGTTGAGTATGTATTCACCGTTGCCGCAAACCAGCTCGCGCGTTCCGTAATCGGTACCGAGCACGGCATGGAGCAGCCCTTCGCCGTAAAGCGAAACCGAACGCAGCCCGATATCGTTTTCGCCGAATTCAACCGAAAGCTCGCCCGCGGGCGCTTCGACCGGCTTTGTGAGGTACATCGTCTGTGCAAGACGTTCAAGCTCCTCGCCGCTGCCGGATTCACCGGAAAGCTCGTCCAGAAGGCGGTAGACCTCGCCGACCTCGGCAGGCATATCGCCCACCTCGCCCATGAAGGTAACGAGCGTGTCCTCCTCCGGGAATACCATAAGAAGCTGACCGTATGCGCCGTCGCCGCGGAACCCACCGCGTGCGTTCATCCAGAACTGGAAGCCGTAGCCCGCTGTCCAGTCCGGTGCGCCGTTGTTCACATCCACCGAATGCTTTGATGTCGCAAGCTCGAGATATTCGCGGCTGACGATACGTTTGCCCTCGTAAACCCCGCCTGCAAGCAGCATTCTGCCGAACTTTTCCAAAGCGTTGCAGGATATATAAAGCCCGGTGCCGCCGGCACACTGCCCGTCCCGAAGGGTGAACCAGCGGGGCTTTTCCTCGCCCATGAGCGAAAACATACGCTGATAAAGCAAATCGGGCAGCTTTTTGCCGCTGACACGCTCCGCCGCAGCCGCGCAGATGCAGCTTGCCGCGGTGCTGTAAACAAATGTCGTTCCCGGCTTTGTCACAAACGGCTGCCTGAAAAACTCCGCGATCGAATCCGGTGCAAAACGCATCTGCGGTATGGCGCAGCACCCCTGACCGCTTTGCATGGAAAGCAGGTCGGAAAGCTTCAGCCCGCGTGCGATTTCCGGAAAGGGCTCGGGTATTTTATCCGAAAAAAGCTCGGTCACGGATGTGTCCGGGGAAAGGAGCCCGTCATCGATACACATTCCGCACGCAACGGAGGTAAAAGATTTGGAGAGCGAATAAACCAGCATCGGTTCCGCAAAGGAATAGGGCGCCGCGCAGAAGCGCACGGCTGTTTCGCCGCCCTTAACCACGGTAAAGGCGCGCGGGAATATATTCCTTTCCCTGCACCGCCCGATAAAATCAACGACAGCGCCGGCGCTGTATCCGTTTCCGACAAAAGTCCTTTTTTCCGCCATTGCAGCCACCTCTTTTTTACTTCATCTCGCCGAGATATATATCGTTCGGCTTGCCGAGATAGTATTGCTTTATGACATTGCGCATTTCCACGGGGTAAAGCTCTTCATGGATAATATTGTCGATCGAGAGCCATTTTGTCCCAATCTGGTGGAAATCGTATTCAAGCTTGCTCTTGTCCGCTTCGCCGATTATATCGCAGACAAACATGAATTCTATCCTGTGCGCTTCATCCTTGAAGCCCTCGCGGATAAACAGAAGGCTTTTCGGCTCTACCTCGTAGCCCGTTTCCTCCGCGACTTCGCGGCGGAGCGCATCGAGCATGAGTTCATCCGGTTCCTGCTTGCCGCCGGGGAGCGTGTAATATTCCTTGCCGTCCTCGGTTTTCATGTCGGCGACAAGAAGCTTTGTCCCCTGTAAAATGATTGCTTTGATGGAATTGTTGATAGTCATTTTGAACTGTTCTCCTGTGTTTTATCCCCGATCACGGTAACGGAAAGCCTGTTTTCGGAGACATTCATATGCAATGTAATAATTCGGTTCCCGTCATCCAGCACGCGCGGATAGCTTTCGCCGGAAAAGCTTTTCCCGGTGGCGGCTTCGAGCTCGCGCGCGTATTCCTCCGCACGGGCAAGCGAAACGCCGCTGTAATATGCCGCAAACGCGTTTCCGGAAGCGGAATATTCCGCCGCGCCGGCGGTGATTTCCGGTAATCCGGCGGCAAGCGCGTTTTTGTTCCATTCGGTTTCTTTCCCGCCGCGGAATGAGAACACGGCAGCGGCGACAGCGGCGAGCACGCATACAAGCACGAACGGCTTTTTCTTAACCGCATCAATCGCCCCACGAAGCGCCGCCGAAATACGATTCTTCATCAGAATTTCTCCTGACGCCATTTAACGATAAACAGCGCAGCCGCGCCGCCCGCCGCCACAAGAACGATAAGTATTATTATCAGTACCTTACCCACGGAGCTTCCGCTCTCGGATTCGTCCGAAGCGGCGGGATCCGAAACGAATTCGGCTTTCACGGTGTGATCCCTGCCGACACGTTCGAACGTAAATGTATAGCTGCGAAGCCCTTCGGAAATTTCGAGCGGGCTGCCGTCGACAAGTATCTGCTTTATGTGATGTCCGTCCTCGGCTGCGATACGGAAGGCATAATCCTGGTTTATCGCGGCTTTTGTCGTACCGAGCGGCGTAATGCTGCCGCCGGCGTTAAGGACATAGGAATTTATGCGGAAAAGTTCGGGTGCGGAGCGCGAAAGCAGCACGACGCCGCTTCCGTCATAGGCATATTTTCTCACCCCGCCGGTGCCGCTGCGCGCGCCTTCGCTTGCCGAAAACGGAAGCGAAACAGTGGTGTCGACACCCTTTTCATCGGCTTCGGTAATGGTGCGGCCGCGATCGTAGACGAGCAGGTAAACGCTGTCCTCATCCGCGAAAAGCGCGCCGGTATTGAAGCTGACCGTTGCGCCCGCGGCGGTAAGCTCGCTTGCGGAAAGCCCGTTGGGAAGCGAAAACGGCATGCAGACCGGTTCGCTGCCGACAAGCCCGCGGATAGCGGCGGTGACTTCGTCGTAAACACTGCCGGAGGTGAGCTTTGCGACGGACATATCGACATTTGCACCCGCAGTGACGGAAGCCCCGAAGGGAATGGATATCGTGCCGCCTGCGCTTACGAATTCAACGCTGCCGTTTCCGGAGAGCGTCGCGATCTTTGCAAACACATCGGGGGCGACAAGCTTGCCCTCGGAAATATTTATGCGCACCGGATTCGATGTCCAGACTATGCCGGCTGCGGTTATGACGTTTTCGGGAGTGACAGGATCTTCACTCCCGCCGCCCTCCTTTTTGAAGGAAACGCGGACTGTCGTATCGGCGGTCATGGTGATCTTTATGCTGCTGCCGGTAACGGCGACGGCTGCGCCGTCCCGCGTGACGGAATCGAGCAGATAGCCGTTATTCGCCGCAAAGGCGATGGTTATGACGGTGTTTTTGTCGTACTGCGCGGTGAATATCCCCTGCACGTTTTTGCCGCCGACGGTGACCTTGCCGCCGGTGCCCGCCGAAACGTTCAGGGTGAGCTTGTCGGTGGGGGTGGGGGTATCGCCGCTCTTCTTCACGATAACGGTGACGGCGGTATCCTGCTTG
>USHI01000110.1 GCA_900554405.1 uncultured Eubacteriales bacterium
CGTAGGATCCAGCTCGTAGCCGAAGGAGCCCGTCATGGCAACGGTAAAGCGGGTTTCGAACGGGGTGACATGGTCGGTCTGGTGGTTGGGTGAAGCCGAAACATGGGCGCTCATCGCGGACATCGGGTAAACAAGCGATGTGCCGTACTGTATCCGCAGCCGCTCTATCGCATCGGAATTATCGCTTGTCCAGACCTGCGGCATATAGTAGAGCATACCGGCATCGAACCTGCCGCCGCCGCCGGAGCAGGATTCGAACAGAACATCCGGGAAATCCGTCACGAGCCTTTCGAGCACCGAATACAGCCCGAGATAATACCTGTGCCCTACCTCACGCATACGC
The DNA here is from genome assembly GCA_900554405.1 of uncultured Eubacteriales bacterium. Classification (GTDB taxonomy): domain Bacteria; phylum Bacillota; class Clostridia; order Oscillospirales; family CAG-382; genus Coliplasma. Next base: position 344 of record USHI01000110.1, read on the forward strand.
TCCGGCGGGAGCAGCGGGCTGCCCGCTTCGGTCATGTTGCGGTTGAAATCCCACTTCACATAGGATATTCCGCCATCGCGCAGGACGCTTGCCACCGATTCGTAAATATAATCGCAGACATCCGCGCGGGTAAGGTCGAGTATGAGCTGGAAGCGCCCCTCGGAGCGCGGTCGGTTTACATAATGCAAGCACCAATCGGGATGAGCGCGGTAAAGCTCACTATCCGGTGATATCATCTCCGGTTCGAACCATATGCCGAGCTTCACGCCGCGCGCCGCAAGGTGATCCGAAACCCTTTTCAGCCCGCCGGGGAGCTTCTTTTCGTTCACGAACCAGTCGCCGAGCGAGCAGCGGTCGTTATCCCTTTTGCCGAACCAGCCGTCATCGATTACCATAAGCTCGATCCCGAGGTCGGCACAGGCATCGCCGATGCTTATCAGCCGATCCGAATCGAAGCCGAAGTAGCACGCCTCCCAGCTGTTGAGCAGCACGGGGCGGCGGATATCGCGGTATTTCCCGCGGCAGAGGCATTTGCGCATGAGCGTGGAGAAATTGTACGAGAGCGTATCCAGCCCCTCGGAGGAATAGGACATAATACATTCCGGAGTATAAAATTCCTCGCCCGCGGAAAGGAGCCAGCTGAAATCCTCGCGGTTCAGACCGATAACGGCGCGTGCCGTATCGAACTGATTGGCGGCTATTTCCGCCTCGAACGAGCCGGAATAGACGAGTGCCATTCCGTAGGCATCGCCCGCGGTTTCGCTGCAATCGTGCGAAGTGATTATAATAAACGGATTGTGCACATGGGAGGAAGCGCCGCGGCGGGATGACATAATGTACCTCCCGTGGGCAAGCGGAGCACGTTCGATATTGCGTTCGCGGCAGTGAGTGCCGAAGTTGGATATAACGTCGTAATTCACATTATCGAAATCCACGGAGGCGGAAGCAGCCGCCTCGATACGCGCCTGCGTGCTGCCGTTATTGATTATGCGGGCATAGCGGGTGATAACATCAAGCGAGGCGAAAACGCAGTAATACAGCTCCACGGTGATATTGCTTATATCGTCCGCAAGGGTTACGACAAGCGTTTCGCAGCCGTGCTCCGCCGTTGCATACGCGGCGGGAAGCCCGGGGAGAGAAGGCTTGCCCTCGATAACATCGTATTTCTTCACACGTAGGTCGATGATATCTGAGCCGTCGGGATTGATGACCTCGAGCGCCGGGGTACGCATATCTCCCCTGCCCCAGCAAGGGTATTCGAGCGGGACATCGTCAAGTATAAAGCCCTCGCAATGCTCCATGCACGGCGAAAAAGCCGCGCGCCCCTGTGTGCGGAACATATAGGTGGAATCGCCGAGAGTTTTCCTGCCCCAGTAAAGATGCAGAAGGAAGCCCTCGCGCACCTGCATGATATAGCTCGTATTTGCGGTGTGAAGCGCAAGCTGACCGGTCGTGCGGTCGATCTCGATATGATGCATTTTGTTTTCTCCGTTTTATATTTGGCTTATTTCAGAGCGGGGATGAACGCAGTCGCCACTGCAAAGTAAACGACAAGCGCTATAGCATCGACAATGGTGGTTATAAACGGGCTCGCGACAACGGCAGGATCGAACCCGATTCGTTTGATGAACAGCGGCATGATACAACCGACAAGCTTTGCGATAACAACGGTTATCGCCAGCGTCAGACAGACGGTGAGTGCAACGGCAGGCTCGACATTGTCCGTAAGGATTATCTTTCCGTAGCCGACAGCCGCAAGCGAAAGTGAACAGAGCAGCGAAACGCGCAGCTCCTTCCAAAGCACGCTGAAGATATCGCGCGGTTCGATCTCGCCGAGCGAAAGCGCACGGATAACGGTGACGGAGCTCTGGCTTCCGGCATTGCCGGAGGTATCCATAAGCATCGGGATAAACGCGGTGAGCGCTATGACCTTGCCGAGCGCTTCCTCATAATGCGAGATTATCGCGCCCGTGAGCGCCGCGGAGATCATCAGCAGCAGAAGCCACGGTATGCGCGCAAGCCAGGTCTGTATAACACCGGTGCGGAGATATGCCTTGTCCGAAGGCGTGATAGCCGCCATTTTTTCGATATCCTCCGTCGCCGCATCCTGGACGATATCCATCGCATCGTCGAAGGTCACGATTCCTACAAGACGCATATCGCCGTCCACGACCGGCATCGCAAGGAAATCGTAATGGCTCATCTTCATGGCGACGGATTCCTTGTCCTCGTCGGTAGTGACATAAATGACATCGGTATCCATCAGCTCCGAAACAAGCGTGTCCGGATCGTTGAGCATAAGCTTTTTTGCGGTGACAACGCCGACAAGCTTTTTGTAATGGTCGGTCACATAGTAGGTATATATCGTTTCCTTGTCAACCCCGATACGGCGTATCCGCGCAAACGCATCCGAAACCGACATATTGCGGTCGAGCCGGATGTATTCGACTGTCATTATGCTGCCGGCGGAATCCTTCGGATAATTGAGTATGCGGTTGATCTGCGCGCGGGATTCGCGGTCGCTGTTTGCAAGTATCCGCTTTACCACGTTTGCCGGCATTTCCTCGATAACATCGACGGTGTCGTCGATATACAGTTCGTCCAGCACGGCGCGCAATTCACTGTCCGAAAGGCAGCGGATGACCGATTCCTGAGTGTCGGTCTCCATTTCCGTGAATGTCTCGGCGGCGACGGTCTTGGGCATCAGCCTGAAAAACCTTATGAGCATTTCGCCGTCCAGCTCCTCACATACGATGGCAAGATCCTGCGGTTCCGTCGCATTGATGGCGGCGCGTATCGCGGCGTAGTTTTTGCTTTCGAAAAGCTCCTTTATGCTTTCCGCAAGCAGCAGGGTGTTTTTCTTCATAAAAAAACCGTTCTCCTTTCCTTTTTGCTCGAAAAAGCAGCGGAAAGCAAAGATTGCTTCCGCAAAAAAGAAGCACGGCAAAACCCGTTTTTATACTGCGCGGACTGTCACGGCGTTACCGGGCGGGATACGGCGGAAAAACCGGGCGCGCAGATATGCTTCGGGTCTGTGCCGATACTTCGTCCGGAATCCATTCGTATCCACCTCTCTTTTTGTGAACTGACCGCGCACGGTCAACGGAATTGTACCGCATCGGAAGCGATTTGTCAACCGAAAGCTTGATTTTCGCCGGGCGGATATGTTAAAATGACTCAAAAAGAGGTGGTAATATGCTCCGTATCGGCAACAAATGGGATCAATGGCTCGTTCCCGAAACCGAAAAGGATTATTATAAAAGGCTGCGCGCCTTCCTTGCGGATGAATACCTTCGCTCCGGGCACAGAATATTCCCGGATAAAAACGATATATTCAATGCCTTCGTTTATACCGATTTCGACAATGTACGCGCCGTTATACTCGGGCAGGACCCGTACCACGGCTTCGGACAGGCGCACGGGCTTTGCTTTTCCGTAAAAAAGGGCGTGAAAAAGCCGCCCTCGCTCGAAAACATATTCAAGGAGCTGGAATCCGATCTCGGCATTGCCCCGCCGAACCACGGCGAGCTGACCGACTGGGCAAAAAGCGGGGTGATGCTTCTGAACAGCGTGCTAACCGTGCGCGAGGGCATGGCGGGAAGCCACCGCGGCAGGGGCTGGGAAACCTTTACCGACCGCGCCGTTTCGCTTCTGAACGAACGTGACACCCCCACGGTTTTCCTGCTGTGGGGCGGATATGCCCGCGCAAAAAAGGCGCTCATCACCAATCCGCGCCACCTTGTTCTGGAAGCGGCGCATCCGAGCCCGCTTTCGGCATATCGCGGATTTTTCGGCTGCCGCCATTTTTCAAAGGCAAACGAAATACTTATATCAAGCGGACAGCCACCTATTAAATGGGACGAGCTATAAATTAAAAAATGTTTTTTGAAACAGCCCCCCGAATTTCACCTTTACGGTAAAATTCGGGGGGCTTAAGTTTTATTATTTACTGAATATTGACGCACCTATCGGTTTCTCGCCCATGAAACAGGGGCGAGGGCTATTATTATTGGGAAAATTTCAAGACGCCCGAGCAGCATTGCAAATGAAAGCACTATTTTTGCAAACGCCGAGTAATCCCCGAAGCCGCCTGTGGGTCCTACCGCGCCGAAGCCGGGGCCTACGTTATTAAAGCAGGTAACTGCGGCGGTGAAATTGGTTTCAAAATCAAAGGGCTCAAAGCTCAGGGCTAAAAATATTGCAAGCAGGCAGACAAAGTAGATAAGGAAATAATTGCTTACCCCCTTGCGGGTGTGACCGTCCACCGTTTTGCCCTCAAATCTTAAAGAAGACACCGAGCGCGGGTGGAGCATACGCTTGACCTCATTGCTTATAAGCTTGAAAAGCAGGACTATTCGAGATACCTTAATGCCGCCTGCGGTAGATCCCGCGCATCCGCCTATAAACATAAGAATAAAAAGAATATTT
>USHI01000111.1 GCA_900554405.1 uncultured Eubacteriales bacterium
GGAGGTTGCTTTGCCGGGGTTGCCGCCGTTGTTTCGGTCTGTGCCTGTGCGGCTTCGTTAAGGATACGGTCCGGCTTTGGCGGGGTGCTTTTTGCTTCACTTTGCATGGGCTCGGTCACGCTGCGGCTCGGCGCGGTATTCATTTCCTCTCGCGATACAGTCGGCGCGGTCTCCTCCGCCGCGCTCGTGCTGCTTTGTATCGCCGCTGCGGTGTATTCGGTTTGGCGCAGGGCTTTCTTTCTGCTTGCGCCGCCGGTGGCATTCTTTTCCTTCGCCGTCTGCATATACGCGATCACGGCGTTTTCCGCCTCATCTTCCGCCGCGCCGGGGGTGAGCACCGCCGGGGCGGCTGCCTCCGTTGTCACGCCGCTTGCGTTTTCCGGCGCGGTGGCACGGATTTCATCCGTGCGCGGTGCAAAAATTGTGCGCTTTGCGGCTTTGGGTGCGGCGGCGTGTGCCGCGCTGCTCTTCTGCCCTGCGGCAAAGGCAGAGCTTTGCCTGCTTTCGGTGCCGCTTTCCGTCACCGCATCCGCCTTCGAGCTATATGCGGCGGCGGATGTCATCACCCGCTGCGGCGGCGAATAATTATATACGGGTGATATTTATGTTAAAAAGTAAAAAAATCTCCGCTATACGCGAGCTTGCGGTAAAGGAGGAGCTTATGCTTTCCGGCGGGGGCATCGGCGTGCGGCTGAACCTGCGCGCTCCGGATATCGATGTGCGCCCGGGCGACCCTCTCGCGCGGCACGCAAAGGGATTTTACAAAAAGGCCGTGGAGGAGCTGCGGACATTTGCCGCCGATTCGCTTGCAAAGAGCGCGGAAAGCCGTTTTGCGCAGTGCGGCGGAGAGGGCTTTCTGCCATACGGCGCGGTGATGAACTGGCAAAAGACATTCGAAAACGAAAATGTCCTTTCGATCCGGTTCGGGATTTCGGTCACGGACGGGCACATCCGCATACTTTCGGAGCACAGGGCGCAGAACTGGGATAAATCCACCGGGCTGCTGATACCCTTTTCTCGCGTTTTTACCGATAAAAAAGCCGTTGCGGAGATATACGGGATCGAAAAGCGGCGGTTCGATGCGGAATGCTTTGCGTTTACGGGCACCGGTGCGGAGTTTTATTATTCCGAAGGCGGGAATTCCGTGTCGGCGGAGCGGGATTTTTCGCTCCTGCGCGAAAAAAACTTGCTCAAAGACGAATATTTATACTTTACTTTCGGCGGCGGCATGGTATAATCAAGGTATAAATAACCCGAAAATAAAGGAGAGTAAAATGGAACAGATTCGTATAGCCATACTCGGTCAGGGCAGGAGCGGCCGCGATATCCACGGCCTTCACCTGAAAAAGGACACCGAACGCTTCAAAGTCGTCGCCGTTGTCGACCAAATGGATATCCGCCGCGAACGTGCGAAAGAAGAGTACGGCTGTGATGTTTATGCGGATTATAAAGAGATACTCGGCAGAAAGGATATTGACCTTGTCGTCAATTCGCTTCCCAGCTATCTCCACTTCCCGGTAACGAAGGATCTTCTGGAACACGGCTTCAACGTGCTGTGCGAAAAGCCCTTTGTCCCCACCGTGGAGGAACACGACATACTTGTGAGTATTGCCGAGGAAAAGGGCTTGAAGCTGCTTGTATTCCAGCAGAGCCGCTTTGCGAATTACTTTACCGAGGTAAAAAAGATCATCGCCTCCGGCGAATTGGGCAGGATCGTACATATCGGCATTCAGTTCAACGGCTTTGCCCGCCGCTGGGATTGGCAGTGCTGCCTTGATTTCAACGGCGGCAACCTTGCAAACACCGGGCCTCATCCGCTCGATCAGGCGCTCAACCTGCTCGATTATTATGACGGAATGCCCACGGTTTTCTGCCATATGGACCGTGCAAACACCTTCGGCGATGCCGAGGATTACGTCAAGCTCCTTCTGAAAGCGCCGGACAGACCCATAATCGACCTCGATATCTCCTCCTGCGACGCATATCCCTGCTATACATATAAGGTAGAGGGAACGCGCGGCACGCTCAAAGGTACAATGGCGCATATCGATTGGAAATTCTTCCGCGAGGAGGAAGCCCCGAAGCACACGCTCAACCGCGGCACGCTTTGCCGGGGCGAGGAAAAGCTTCCCGCATACTGCACCGAAACGCTCAAATGGTACGAAAAATCCTGGGACGGCGATCCTCAGGCGCCCTTTATTGCCGCGGTGCAGACATATTACGATCAGATATATGCGCTCTTTACCGAGGGCAGAGAGCACGATATCAAGCTTTATCAGGTACGCCAGCAGCTCGCAATCATCCGCGAGGCGCACAGGCAGAATTTCTGATAAACGATTATTTGACAAAAAAGGAAACCGTGCGGTTTCCTTTTTTATTTGCCGTTGCGGCGGCAAAAAAGCGAACACGGGCAGGAAAGCGCGAATATAATGAACCGAATCACAAAACATATTTTCGGAGGTTTGTTATGGATCATTTTGCCGGTGCAAATACAAGAAACGGGTTCGTTTCGCTTTTTCCGGATATCATCGGGCGCAGTAAAAGGGTGTATATAATAAAGGGAACTCCGGGCTGCGGAAAATCGACGTTCATGAAGCGCGTGGCATTTTTGGCAGACAAAAAGGGGTATGAAACAGACCGCATATTCTGCTCCGGTGACCCCGATTCACTGGATGGCATATATATCCGTGGCATGGGCGTGCTTATGATCGACGGCACCTCCCCGCACACCGCCGATGCGGTTTATCCTTTTGCGCGTGACAGCCTGATAGACCTCGGCGCGTTTATAAACGGGGATAAGCTTGCCGGAAGCAAGGAGGAGATAATACGCCTGTGCGACAGCAAAGCGCTTTGCTACAAGCGGGCATATTCGCTGCTTTCGGCACGGGGTGATATAAGGGATGCTCTGCTGCATTCCGCCGTTTCGCGCACCGATCCCGCCGTGCTTGCGCGGTATACACGCCGCCTTTCCAAAAAGCTGTTTTCTGCCGGCGGGGGAAGGCAGGTGCTGATCGCAAAGGCGTTTTCGCCTTCCGGGGTTGTCACGCTGCCGTCGTTCACGCATGTCGGGACACTGCTTCGGCTTTCGCGCCGCGGCGGGGCGGGGACGGTGATGCTCCTGTCGCTCTGCCGTGCGGCGGATGAGGCACGCGCACAGTATTGCTTTATACCGGATCCGACTGATATCTCGCTCCCCGCAGCGCTGTATTTCCCGGGCAGCGATATGCTTGTTTCGGCGAGCGCGGATGCGCCCTGCACCGCTGCCGATACCGAAAAAAACGTTTGCGCCGAACGCATTTTTGTCCGTGGCAGCGCGCCCGCCGCGGGTGAAAGGCTTCTTACAAAGCTTTCCGCCTCGCTTGCCGCGGAAGCGCTGCGCGCGCTTTCGCAGGCAAAGGATATACACCTGCGGCTCGAAGCGGTGTATTCGTCGGCGGTCGATTTCGATTCGCTCGGCGAATTTACGGAAAGCTTTGCGCACGGTCTGTTTGCGGAATAAATCCCGTAACGCGCCATATAAATATAATAAAAACGAAGGGAAAGTATTTATATGGGCAGAAAGAGAATCGACACGGCTCGCGGCGTAGGCGGGATAACGGATGCGCTTTTCGGCGGCGGTATCGGGCTTGCCGCCGCGCTTGCGGCTGCGCTGCTGATGCCGGTATTTGCGGTCAAAAGCGAAAATGCCATTACATATGCGGTGCCGATCGCCGCTTTGAGCCTTTTTATCGGCGGAGTTGTCGGCGGGTATATCGGGGCTTACCGCGGGCGCAGCATAGTTGCCGCCGTTGCTTCCGGCGGGGTTATGCTTTTGCCGATAGTGCTTATATCGCTTTTCATAAGCGGAAACGGCGGAGCCTTCGGCATCCTGCTGCCGTTGTGCGGGCTTGCCGCCGGTATTGCCGCGGGCTGCTTTGTTGCCCTGAAAAGGCGCTCAAACGCCGGGCGCAGCATAAAGCGGGCAATGAAACGAAGATAGCAGCATCAAAAAACATCATTTTTTTCCTTGAATTATTGTTCCCGCTTCCGCACAAATTAACATAGAAAATGAAGGCGATAATGCCCGCGCAGAGTTGCCTGATTTTTCAAAAACAAACAGACAGGAAGCAAAAATGAGAAGCAAATCCGAAAAAAGACTGCTCGTTTTCTTTACTGTGCTGCTCGTTGCGTTTGTGTCCGTCGCTCCGGTTACGGCTGCGGCGGCGGGAAAGGGCGGGATGACCGAGCTGATACCCGGCGGCATGCCCTTCGGCGTCAAGCTGTTCACGGCAGGTGCCGTCGTTATCGGTACCGCAGGGGTGGAAACGGCATCCGGCGTTGAATTTCCCGCAAAGGATGCGGATATCCGTGCCGGCGATGTGATAATCCGTGCGGGCGGCAGGGAATTTTCCACCGCTTCGGAGCTTATCGACTGCATCTCCGGCAGCGGAGGCAACGGTATCGATATCGCGCTTTTGCGCGGCGGAGAGGAGCTTACGGTTTCCGTCAGCCCTGCGCGTGATATCGAAAGCGGCGAATGGCGCATAGGCGTGCTTATCCGCGATTCGACGGCGGGCATAGGCACCGTGACGTTTATCGACCCCGAAACCGATGATTTCGGCGGGCTCGGCCACGGTATCTATGAATCGACCACCGGCATTTTGATGCCCATGGCGAGCGGAACCGTTGTCGATGTGAAGGGAACCTCTGTTGTTCTATCT
>USHI01000112.1 GCA_900554405.1 uncultured Eubacteriales bacterium
ATACCGGCATGATATATGAAAAACGGAGGGTTTCAGTTATGACAAGATCAGAACTCAAAGCAAGAGCAAGGCAAAAGCTCGGCGGGGGATTATTTCAGCAAAACTGGCTGTACGCGGTTCTTGCCACACTCATTTTCAGCGCGCTTGTTTCGATAAGCTCCGCTGCGGTGATCGGGCCCATTCTTCTTACCGGACCGCTTACATACGGGCTGAGCTATCTTTACCTCAAACAGTCGCGTACCGGCAACAAAATGGAGCTTGCCGAGATATTCGAAGGCTTCAAAGCCGATTTCGTGGGGAATTTCCTTCTGGGGTTCCTGCAATCGCTGTTTATCGCACTTTGGTCGATGCTGTTTGTTATCCCGGGCATTGTAAAGCAATATTCCTGGTCTATGGCGTATTACGTCAAGATCGATCACCCGGATTACGACTGGCGCGCCTGCCTGGATGAAAGCAAGCGTATCACCATGGGCCACAAGGGCGAGCTTTTCCTGCTCGACCTCAGCTTTATCGGTTGGGCGATCGTGTGCGTGTTCACCTTCGGTATCGGCTATTTCTGGCTTATACCCTACATGACGGCGACGAAGGCGGAATATTACGAAGCTCTTCGCGGCAAAGATACATTTACCGAATAAACCGGTAAAGAAAACGGTCGGCATCAAGCCGGCCGTTTTTTACTGCCTTTTTATCTCGCCCGGGGTCTTTCCGGTGCGTTTTTTTATAAATGAGGAAAAGTATTTTTCGTTCGGCATACCGCTTTTTTCCGCCGCTTCGGCAACGCTGTAAAGCCCGGTGCGCAGCAACTCCGTAGCAAGGTCGAGCCGCAGGGAGCAGATATATTCCTTGGGCGAAACGCCGTATATCCCGGCGAAAAGGCGGCGGAAATAGGTTTCGCTCATGTTGCAGCGCTCGGCAAGCGCGCGCACGGATATATCCGGGTCGTCGAAGTGATCGTCCATATAGCGCAAAGCCGGTGTGAGCTGCTTTGCCGTGTCGCGTCCCGCGCCTATGCGGCTTTCATCCGCGCGGATATTGCGCAGTATATCGTAAACGGCGGACATCGCGGCATATTCTCCGCCAGGCTTTCTGCGGCGGAAGGCTTCCAGTGCCGCGGAAAAGCATTGCCGCATTGCGGTAACGTTCGCCGGGGTCATCACCGCAGGCGTGCTGTCGGGCGGGGCGACCGTGTCGAAATGTATGCAGATAAGCTTTTCGTGTGCGGCGACATCCATCCGGTATGCGCAGCCTGCGGGCATGAATAAAATATCGTTTTTCCGCGCGTGCAGACTGCCGCCTTCGAATGTAAAGCGCGCATCGCCCTCCGCGCGCAGCGAAAGCGCGGAAAACGGGCGCGGCTTGGCATAGGCGTGCCTTTCGCCCCATTCAAGCTCCATCACGGCGTGTATCCTTGCGACGGTTATCATGTTTTCGAGCATTTCACGCGCCCCCTTCACGCCGAGTATACCATGCTGCTTTGGCATATGCAATGCTTTTGTGCCGAAAAGTGAACCTTTTCTCCCGAAAAAAGTGTTGAATACCGGCGCGGATGCGGTATCATAATGGCAAATACTTCGCTTGGAGGATAAACATGGGAATAAAGCATACCGCAGTGAGCTATTACGGGCTTAATTATGTCGAGCACGCCCGCAGCGATTTCGAGGAGATCAAGGCGCACGGGTGCGATACCGTCATTCTTGCCATAACCGAATTCGATATGGATTTCTGGTTCCCGAATATCAATTCAATTGTTAAGGCCGCGCACGAGACCGGTCTGCGCTGCCTTGCCGACCTTTGGGGGATCGGCAAATACTTCGGCGGCGAACAGGTGAGCCTGTTCCTGCAAAACAATATTCATCACCGCCAGGTCTCCGCCTACACCGGCGAGGTGCTCAATTTTGCCTGCTTCAACACGAATGCCTTCCGCGATTACTTCACGCGGCTGTGCCTGAAGCTCGCACGGGAAACGGATATCGACGGCTTCTTCTGGGATGAACCGCATTATGCCATGCCGAAATCCTATGCATCCATCACCGGCGGCGCCGGGGACGATTGGTCCTGCCGCTGCCCCGAATGTATGAAGAAGTTTGCCGATTACTACGGCTACGAAATGCCGAAATTCATGAACGACGACATACGCCAGTTCCGTTGGAGAGAGGCGCTCAAAACGCTTTCCGATGCCTCCGCCGCGATAAAAGACGTGAACCCGGCGCTTGAAATAACCTGCTGTGTCCATGCGACAATGAACAACTATTATGTTACAGAGCAGCGCGGATACGATAATTGGGATATGGTTGCCTCCTGCCCGTATTTTGATGTTTTCTCCACGACGATTATTTCCTGGTCGCTCCCGGAGGATTTCTTCCGCGATATCACGGCACGCACCGTTGCCGCCGCAAAAAAATACGGCAAACAGTCCGAACGCTGGGTGATGTGCTATAACAAGCAGCCCGCGGATTTTGCACAAATCGACCGTGTGGTGGATATGTATAACGAGCTGGGCGTCGATCGCCTTGCCGCCTGGACATACCGCGGCGGATACGGCACCGTTGTTGCCGCACCGGATGCGTTAAAGCTCTGGGATGCGGTGGGAAGGAATTTCGCAAGAGTGCTTGAAAAATGAGTGAATACCTTAATGCGATAACCGATTGCCTTGCGCGGATTGAATCGGAGGAAGCTGCCGCAATGGCGGAGGTGAGCGAACGCGTCGCCGAAACCATCATATCCGGCGGGATAATATTCGTTTTCGGCTGCGGGCATTCTCACCTGCCGGGGCTGGATACCTTCTACCGTGCGGGCGGGCTTGCAAACGTTTCGCCCATGCTGGATACCGATCTCATGCTGCACAACGGCGCGGCAAAATCCAGCCGCATGGAAAAGATGCAGGGAATCGGCGCGGAAATATACCGCCGTTACAGCCCCGGGGCGGGGGATATGCTTTTTGTCGTTTCGGCAAGCGGAAAAAACAGCGTGCCGCTTGAGGTCGCCGAAAGCGGCATGAAGTACGGGGTATACACCGTCGGTATCTCCTCGGGCGAGTATTTCGCAAAGGGCGGAAGGCTGCAAAACTCCGTCACAAAGCATATCGACAGCAAGGTCCCCTACGGAGATGCCTGTATTCCGGTTGGCGATGCTTTTATGGGCGGGCTTTCCACCGCCGCTTCCTGCTTTATACTGAACAGCGTTCTGATCAACGGCGCGCGTATTGCCGAAAAGCGGGGTGCAAGGGTTCCGATCTATTTGAGCGGAAATGTCGAGGGCGGCAGGGAACACAATATCGCCCTGGAGGAAGAATACTTCGGGAGGGTAAAGCATCTGTGAGCAAAATAGCTGTTATCGGCATTGTGGGCGAATCGGTGTTTCTGCCGGTTGATTCCTTCCATACCGGCGGCGAGACGGTGGAGGCGCGTTCGCTGCATAAGGAACCGGGCGGAAAGGGCTTTAACCAGGCGGTAGCCTGCGCACGCTTCGGTGTTTCGGTAAGCTTTCTTGCCGCTGTCGGGAACGACGGCTATGCCGAAGTCGCACGCGGCTTTCTCGAACGCGAGGGAGTGAAGGCATACCTGCCCGAAAAGAATGAAAAAACGGCATATGCGGCGATAATCACGGATAAAGAGGGCAGAAACCGCGTGACGGTGTATACCGGCGCACGGCTGACACCGGAGGATGTGACAGAGCTTTTCGAACGCGAGATAGCCGCGGCGGAATACCTTATTCTCGGCAACGAAACGGATATTGCCGTTAACCTGCGTGCTTCGGAAATAGCACAGCGCAGCTGTACAAAGATCATATATAATCCCGCGCCTTCAAAACCGATGCCGGATGAACTGGCGGATCGCGTGTTCCTGTTTACTCCGAACGAGCACGAAACGGAAGGGCTTTCCGGGCGCGATAATTGCATAATTACGCTCGGCGCGCACGGGTGCAGGATATGTTCGACAAATGAGCTGATACCCGCTTATCCCGTCGCCGCGGTGGATACAACCGGCGCGGGCGATACCTTCAACGGCGTGCTTGCCGCAGCGCTTGCTTCCGGCGTTTCGCTGCGGGATTCCGTGGGGCTTGCCGTAAAGGCATCCGGGATCGGTGTCACACGGCGCGGTGCAGTAAGCTCCATACCGTATAAAAGAGAACTTTTTTGAAAAGGAGATATATAATGAAGCTGCAAAAGGGTCTGGATGACCTTATAATCAAATATTCCGTCGGCACGGCGGCAGCGCTTTCCGAAAGCGGCGAAAGCGCCGTGATAAACGGCGAGGAATACCCGCTGCTCCCCTGGGAAAGCGAGCGCCGCTTTTACGAGATGAAGAATACCTTCGAAACCCGTCTCGGCAACCCCTGCACCTTCCGTGTGGGTTATACCGCGCACAGGGGGACCGATCTTTTTGCTCTGCTGCGGCGCGAGATCGGCGTGATCGAATATGTACTTTCGAGCGATATCAAAAGCATTTACGCAGTGCGCGGCGGCAGTGCGATGAACTGTATCGCCACTGCTGCAAACGGGTGCATATGTACGCTGGAGCTTGCCGCAACGCTTTGTGCGGAGGATAAGGAGATCGACAAGCACGAGCTTATGACCGATGCGGGCCACACCTGCGACCGTGTTGTGGATACGCAGATCCCGCAGGAATCC
>USHI01000113.1 GCA_900554405.1 uncultured Eubacteriales bacterium
GCCGCCGTTCCCGGCGGCGCGGAAATGCTCCCGCCCGGCTTTGTCAGGGAGGTGCTTGCGCTCGCAACCGGCGCGCAGCGGCCGGCTGTGTCCGTTATATTGGACATAGACCCTTCGGGCAGTGTGCAGTCTGTTACCTTTTGTGAAAGTGTTATCCGCGTTGCCTGCAATTGCCTTTTTGCCGAGCTGGACAGCCTGAGCACCACCGCCGATCCTTCCGCCGTGATGCCGCTGCGCGAAAAATACGCCGCGGTTTACGGTACGGTCGTCGAAATGTACGAGCTTGCCGGCGTTCTCTTCAATCTGCGCAGGGAAGCCGGCGGGCTGGACCACACGCGGCTGGGGCGAGAGTTCAAAGACGGCGTTTATTCCCGCAGCTACGAAGCGGACAGCCGCGCCATGTTGCGCGAGATATATTATTTCGTTTCCGCTGCCGTGGGCAGGTTTATGAGCGAGCGCGGTTTGCCCTGCCTGTTCACCGCTCAGGATACACTGCAAAGCCCTGTGGCGGAGCAATACTGTGCGCTTTTCGGCATTGAATACGCCGGCAGACCGGCGCGCATTGCCCGCGCGGCGGAGCTTGCCAAGGGCGGCGCTTACTTCGGTTTTACCTGCGAGCTTTTCCGGCAATTACTGCCGGATGCCGATTGCAGCGCGAAAAGGGTATATAATGCCTATGCCAACGACGATCGTGTTGTCCGTTTCTTCCGCCCGACAAGGCGTTATTCGGATCTGCTCATGCTTCGTGTTCTAAAGGAGCTTGGCGTTCGCCCTGCAAACCGCGAAGGCGGAGCCATGCTCCGCGCACGCTCCGCGGTGGACGGCTTTGCCTCCCACGCCGGCAGGGCGGAACGCTATATCTGCGCCGCAGAACGGGAATTCCTGCTTTCACAGGCTTTGAAGTATTGCGAACGCGAACGCACTGCGACAGCCTATGTGTTCTCCGCAGACGGCGACGATTACGGCATACTTCTGGAATACGGCGTGAAGGCGGTGCTTCGCTCGGCACGCCCGCTCCGGTTCGGCGAAAGTGTTGCCGTTCGGGTGCACACGGACGGGGGCGGGCTTTCGGTGTCTGCGCCGTGATGTTTCACGTGAAACAATCGCGGTGTGCAAACAGTTAAAAGGAGAGAAAATGAAAAGAATTGCAGCAGCGGCACTACTGGTGCTGATGATATTCACATTCGGCTGCGAAAATGTAACCTATCCGGAGGAATCCGGCGCCGAAAGCGGCGGCTCCCGCGCGGCGCAGGACGATCTTGAATCCCGGCTGCCGAGTTATGCTCCGGAATCGAGCGACGGCAGCCCGGTTTACGAAACGTTCCGGATTTTTGCCACCGATACAACGCCGTTTTATCAGGAGGAAACGACCCCGGGTGTTATATCCGCTTTGATCGAGCAAAGAAATTCATATATAAAGGAGCGGTACAGCGTGGAGGTCGAGGTGACGAAATACCCCGCCGCGGAGCTTGTGAACGAGGTTCGCATGGCGGCGCAGTCGGATACCCCGATCTGCGACCTGGTATCGCTTCCGGCGGACAAAGCCGTGCTGCTTTATGTGAACGGCGCTTTGGGCGATATGAATACCCTTCCGGGGTTTGATATCAACGAAAGCTGGTTCGATAAAAGGAACGGAACCGCGCTTGCGACAAATTCCACGCTTTATATACTTCCGGACCCGTCCTGCCTGTATTATGACGACATTTACACCATGTTCTACAACCGCGATCTGCTTGCGGCAAGCGGCGCACAAAACCCGGAAACGCTTGCGGCAGAAGGAAAATGGACATGGGATGCGTTTGACGAATGTGTCGCGCTTGCCGCCGCCGGAGTTATTTCCCGCGGGAGCGGCGATGTGGAAAAGGATGTTTTCGGGTTCACCGCCTATTATACGGACAAGAATTATCCGCTTGTGATGTGGGAATCCTGCGGCGAAAAGATGGTGGACAACACCTATAAAAACCCGGTGCGGCTGGGCTTGGAAATGAGCAGGATAACCGAGCTTGCGCGGTTTCTGAACAACAGCTACAATTCCCGTGCGAAATCCACGCAAAGCGGCAACGAAGCGGCAGCTTCGTTCGAAGCGGGCAGGCTCGCCTTCTTCTGCAACAAGCTCGAATACCTTTATGCCCTGCGCGACGGCACCGGCAAGGGCGCGAAGTTCGGGATTGTCCCGATGCCGAAGCATAACGAGGAGCAAAGCGATTATTACTGCCTCGTGGACAGCGCCGCGCTCGTGATGTGCATACCGAAAAGCATGGACAACGCAGGCGAACAGCAGCGCCGCCGCGCCTGCGCCGTGATATCCTCCGTGTGCGGCTTTGCCGGCGATGCCCTGCGGGATGCCTACGTTTCGGATATGATCGCAAAATATCTGATGAACAATGCGGAGGCGGTTTCGCTGGATATGATATGCGAAAGCGCATCCTTCGATTTCGCCTTTGTGTACGGCACCGGTATCACCGCCGTGCTGGAAGCGACGGTCGCGCCGATATACGATTATCTCGATTTCGGTTCCTGGATCGAAAATTCCATCAATTGGCGGCTGGATGCCTTTAATAAATATTGCGAAGCGAATTTCAATTAAAACTATTGATTTCGCAGAGCTTTTGATGTATAATCCAAACGGAAAATAATAACAAGAGGTGTAAATATGAACGCTAAAAAATCCGTAGAAGACCTTAATGTCGCCGGCAAGCGTGTGCTTGTGCGCTGTGATTTCAACGTTCCGCTCAAAAACGGCGTTATCACCGACGAAAACCGTATCGTCGCAGCACTTCCCACCATCAATTACCTGATCGAACACGGCGCAAAGGTCATACTTTGCTCGCATCTCGGCAAGCCGAAGGGTGAACCCAAGCCCGAATATTCGCTTGCTCCCGTCGCCGTAAGGCTTTCCGAAAAGCTCGGTAAAAACGTTGTTTTTGCCGCGGATGACAATGTTGTCGGCGAAAACGCCCGCAAGGCTGTCGCCGAAATGAAGGACGGCGATGTGGTTCTGCTTCAGAACACCCGTTACAGAGCGGAAGAAACCAAAAACGGCGAAGAATTTTCCAAGGAACTCGGTTCGCTGTGCGATCTTTTCGTGAACGATGCCTTCGGCGCCGCTCACCGTGCGCACAGCTCCACTGTCGGCGTGGCTTCCTATGTGAAGGAATCCGCAAACGGCTTCCTTATGGCAAAGGAAATCAAATTCCTCGGCGATGCGGTCAATAACCCCACCCGCCCGTTTGTTACAATTCTCGGCGGTGCGAAGGTCGCGGACAAGCTTGCCGTTATCGAAAACCTGCTCAACAAAGCCGATGTGCTCATTATCGGCGGCGGCATGGCTTATACCTTCCTCAAAGCACAGGGCAAGGAGATCGGCACTTCCCTGCTCGATCCCGAAAAGATAGATTACTGCAAGGAAATGCTCGACCGCGCAAAGGCAAAGGGCGTAGAACTGCTTCTGCCTGTGGACTGCGTTGTCGCAAAGAGCTTCCCGGATCCGATCGATGCCGCTATCGAAACTGAGGTTGTCGATGCCGATCATATCCCCGCGGACATGATGGGCCTTGATATCGGTCCCAAAACGTGCGAGCTTTTCGCCGCAAAGGTCAAGGAAGCAAAAACCGTTGTCTGGAACGGCCCGATGGGCGTTTTCGAAAACCCCGAACTTGCAAAGGGCACCATTGCCGTTGCTCAGGCGCTTGCCGATACCGATGCCACAACGATCATCGGCGGCGGCGACTCGGCTACAGCTGCTATCAACCTCGGTTACGCAGACAAGATGAGCCACATCTCAACAGGTGGCGGTGCTTCCCTTGAGTTCCTTGAGGGCAAGGAGCTTCCCGGCGTGGCATGCCTGCTCGACAAGTGATCCGCTATTACTATTAAGAATTGGAGATACAGAAATGAACAGAAAATACCGCAGAACCATTATCGCCGGCAACTGGAAGATGAATATGCTCGCCTCCTCCGTCAAGCCCTTCATGGAAGAGCTCAAGGAGAACATGGCCAAGACCAAGACCTGCGACGTCGTCCTCTGCACTCCCGCAGTGATGATCCCCGCCATGGTCAAGGCCGGCAAGGAGCTTAAGGTCGCCGCCGGCGGTCAGGATGTTTCCAAGTACGAAAAGGGCGCATATACCGGCGAGATCTCCGCGAGCCAGCTCGCCGACGTCGGCGCGAAGTACTGCATAGTCGGCCACTCCGAGCGCCGCCAGTACCACGGCGAGAGCGACAAGCTCGTCAACGAGAAGGCAAAGGCCCTCCTCGAAAAGGGTATCAGCCCCATCATCTGCGTGGGCGAGAGCCTTGAGCAGCGCGAGATGGATCTGACCATGGAATATGTCGCCTATCAGGTCAAGGCAGCTCTCAGCGGTATCGACGCGACCCAGCTTCGCCGCTGCGTCATCGCCTATGAGCCTATCTGGGCCATCGGCACCGGCAAGACCGCTACCGCTCAGCAGGCTCAGGAGGTCTGCGAGGGTATCCGTGCCGTCATCCGCAAGATCTACGGCGCCCGTCCCGCCCGTGCCGTCTCCATCCTCTACGGCGGCAGCATGAACGCAAAGAACGCATTCGAGCTTCTCGCACAGCCCGACATCGACGGCGG
>USHI01000114.1 GCA_900554405.1 uncultured Eubacteriales bacterium
GGGGAGGGGCCTCTTCCGGCGAAGCGTCACACCGCGGCAAGCGCAAACATCAACCCGCTTACATATTGGCTGGATACATCCGCAGGGAGTTTATATTCATCGGACACGATACCTCCCGAAACCGTCACGGAGCGAGATTCTGCTGCATACTCGCGGCAAAGCGGAGCAAAGGTATAACCGACACGACCGATAAGCCGCGGTTCCCCGGTGAAAACGGTTTTATCTCCCGAAAGCAGCGCAAGCGGCAGAAGAAAGCGAAGCGTGGAGCCGCTTTCGCGGCAGTCAAGTACCGTTTCCCCGCGCGAAGCAAACGGGTCGAAGCCGCCTATGTATATATCGTTACCCTCGAACCTATACCTTGCCCCGAGCAGTTCGAGACATTCAAGCGTGGCAAGCGTATCATCACAGCGCAGAATGTTTTTTATTCGCGCTCCGTTTGTAAGCGCACCGCAGATAAGCGCACGATGGGTGAGACTTTTGGAACGCGGCGGTATTGCCGCGCCGGAAATAACCGGGCTTTTGCCGAATATCGCCTTCATATCCGCAAAGACCTGCCCGCGAGCATATCAGCCGCCTCGCAATATCCGTCCGTTCCGTGGCCGGAGATCACGGCAGAGCAGGCATCCGAAACGTAATCTATATGCCGGTAGGCCTCGCGTGATTGCGGATCGCTCATATGTACCGAAACGGCGGGAACGGGAATCGCGCGAAGCGCATCGGCAATGGCGATGCTCGTATGCGAATACGCGGCGGCGTTGATTATAATGCCGTCGTAAACCCCAAGTGCAGCCTGTATCGTATCGATGATAGCGCCCTCGTGGTTAGATTGAAAGAACGTACATTCGGCACCGAACCCTTCACAATGCGCTCTTACTTTTTCGCAAAGAAAATCATAGCTTTCCCTGCCGTATATATCCGGCTCGCGCAGGCCCAAAAGGTTCATGTTCGGGCCGTTGATAATAAGAATCTTCATATTTGCTCTCCGAATGCGGAAATAACACGGTCGGCAGTCTTATCCGCCGTTTCCGCCGAAAAAATATGTTTGTCGCAGCTGTTCTTATATATCGGCTCGCGGGCAAGAAAGAGCGCTTCTACAGCCTCGCGGCTGGAAGAAAGCGGGCGCGGATCACCGAGCGGAAGCTTGCTTACCGGCCTTTCGATATATATTACACGCCCGTTCGCCCTGAGCAGGCGCATGTTTTCCCGTCTTATTGGCGTACCGCCTCCGCAGGCGATAACGGCACCGTTCAAGCCGGAAAGACTTTTCACGGCATCGGTTTCGGCATCGCGGAAGGCTTCTGCACCATAATGCGACATCATTTCGGATATTGACTCGCCCCGCGACATTTCCACCGTTGTGTCTATATCATAAAAGCTTCTTTTAAGCCGCGCGGCAACAACGCTGCCGACAGTGGTTTTCCCGCAGCCCGGCATACCGATGAGTACGATATTTGAAAGCTCATGCAAAAGCGTTTGGTACAGATCTTCGATAGCCGAAACGCCCGCCTCCGCCCCGTACATATATCTTCCCGCTTCCGCCGCCTGAGCCACGAGCATATAAAGCCCGTTCACGCAAACGGGAACCCCGTTTTCACGCGCTTCATAGACAAGGCGCGTGGTAAGCGGATTATAAACCACATCAATCACCGCAAAAAGGTCGGGAAAGCGCGTTATATCAACGGGAACCGAATCAATACCCGGATACATACCGCATGGAGTTGTATTTACAAATACCCCCGCATCTCCGTATTCGGCGTATGCGTTTTCGTATGTTGTATCGCCCCTGTCGATACTGCGTGAAAGCATGACCGTTTTGCCTGCGCCGAGATGTTTCAGGACATACGCAGCGGTCTTCGCCGTTCCGCCCGTACCGCCGATAAGAACGGTTTTGCCCGCTATGCCGGCTCCGCTTGCGGCGATAAGCCGTTCGAAGCCGAAAACATCGGTATTATAACCGCAAAGCCTTCCGCCGGAGTTAACCACAGTATTGACCGCGCCTATCGCCAAAGCTTCCGCGGAAGCACTGTCGAGATACTTCATGACGGCGGTCTTATACGGCACTGTGACGTTTATCGCGCAAAAATCGCGCCGCGAAAGAAATTCGCCGAGTTTTTCGGGCTGCACGTCAAAAACGTCGTAATCAACACCGAAAAGCTTTTTATGGATAAGCGGCGAAAAGCTGTGTTTTACACCGCTGCAAAGCAGACCGTATTCTATCATTTTTTGCCTTCGGCGGCAAGCATATCCGCAAGCGCAATGATCGCCGCCGCATTCATGACCTCCGCCGCGCGCGGCACAAAGCAGGTATCGTTTTTTTCACTCCCGGCAAAAATCTCCGGTTCCATACCTGGAAATCCGATGGTATTCTGCGATTTCATTATGGTCGGTGCAGGACGAAACGCAGTACGAAAGACTATCGGCATACCGTTGGTTATTCCGCCGTTAATACCGCCGGAACGGTTTGTCTCTGTCGCAACGGCGCCCTGCGAAACGCAAAAACGATCGTTTGCCTCGCTTCCGCGCATCCCGGCAAGGGAAAATCCTCCACCGAAGTCTATACCCTTCACGCCCGGGACCGAAAATGCGATATGGGCAATTCTGCCCTCGACAGTATCAAACCACGGGTCTCCGATACCGGCGTCAAGCCCGCAGACAGCGGTTTCGAGCATTCCGCCGAGACTGTCGCCCTGTGCGCGGGCGGAACGGATCGCTTGCAGCATTTCTTCCTTTACGGAAGCATCCAGCAGCGGAAAAGCAGTGCCGGCAACAAGAGGTATTTCGGAAGCGGGGTCGGAAAAACGGCGGTCACACACGTTCCCGACAGAAAGGACGTGGGTCCCCGCAAAAACGCCGTGTTTTTCGATAAAAGGCTTTATAACCGCGCCGGCGGCGACAAGCGCCGCGGTCACTCTGCCGGAGGAATGCCCGCCCCCGCGGATGTCCGCGTGTTCGCCGTATTTGCATATCTGCGAATAATCGGCGTGCGACGGGCGCAAAACGACTGTGTGTGCCGCCGGGGCTTTATCCGCCTTTTCGTTCGGTATAGTGATACATATCGGAGTACCGCAGGTATATCCGCAGTATACACCGCTGATAACCGAAAAATCATCGCTTTCGCAGCGTGCGGTATATCCGTCGCCGGCAGGACTTCTTAAATACATCGCCCTTTTTATCGCCGATTCGTCAAGCGGATACCCTGCGGGCATTCCGTCGATAACTATGCCGACGGCATCCCCGCGGCTTTCGCCGAAAATCGTTACGGAAAGAGAATTTCCGAAGGTGTTTTTCATTTGGTGCCTCCTTCCGCGGCGATGCTTGTCTGGTATTCGCGGGATAAAGACATTATACACTCCAAAAGACGTTTGTAATAGCCGGATATTTCCGCCGGAATCAATGAAACGCCGCGCTCCGTGACCTGCTGCTCGCGGGCTTTATCGTATATCGGCAGCGAATTCCTGCGTTTATATTCGGCTATCGAAAGCGACAAGTGCATTCTCTTTGCAAATAATTCCGCAATTTCGGAATCGATTTCATCTATTTCGCTTCGCAGTATCTCAAGCTCCGTCATTCCCGGCACCTACCTTTCGAGTAATTGTACATTCCCCGCCCGCAAATGTCAACCCAAACAGCAAAAAGCCCCCGCAAAATAATGCGGGAGCCGCTGTTATTCGGTCTTTTCCTTTTCGAAATAGGAATCTGTCAGAAAGCGTATTACAGCCTTGCGGGTAACGATACCGATAAATATACCGCGATCGTCTGTCACGGGGACGAAGTTCTGTTCCGTCACGCGGGAGAAAAGCTGTTCCACGGTAGCATTGACATTTACAGGCGGATTCCAATTCGGACGGATAATATCGCGTATACAGACCCTTTCGGGTTCCAAACCGCCGCGCGCAAGAAAATCGCGGAGAATATCGCCCTCCGTGACCGTCCCGACATATTCGCCCGAAGGTGAAATCACGGGTATCGCACGATAGGCATGAAACGACATTTTTTCGTATCCGTTGCGAACGGTCGAATTGTCGGTCAGATAAGCGACCGAGCTTTTGGGTGTAAGAAAATGCATGATGTTCATATCGTTTTCTCCTCAAAGCAGGCACGGTAAATGCGCCCGGCAACGTCACGATTCCGACTGCTGCCGCCCGCTGAAGTCGTGTACCGAAGCACCGTTGTCGTCGATAATACCGTAGGTGGCCGTGTCGCGAACGCTGCCGGGGTTCATTATCACGGTACCGTCCTCCTCCGTTTTCAGAAAAACACGGTGGGTGTGCCCGAAAAGTATGGTGTCGGCACCGTTTTCGGCAGCCGCGAGGCAGAGAGACGTTATATCGCGGTATCTGTGACCATGCACGGCAAAAACCGCTCTTCCGCCCACGCGAAAAAACAGCGCTTCGGGGTAATGCGAAAAAATATCATTGTTCCCTTTTACCGCATAAAGCGTTATTTCCGGAAATTCGCTCATGATACCTTCGATATCGCGGACACAATCGCCGAGAAAGACTACATATTGCGGTGATATTCTGCGTATAAGTTCCGATATGGGCTCCGTAACACCGTGAGTGTCCGAAATAACAAGTCCTGTCATTTGCAGGTT
>USHI01000115.1 GCA_900554405.1 uncultured Eubacteriales bacterium
CCGCCGATAAGATAAAATGTCTTTCGGATATTCAATATATTCCGTATACCACAAAAGCCGACCTTCGCGATACCTACCCGTTCGGGATGCTTTCCGTTCCGAAGGAAAAGATCGTGCGGATACACGCCTCCTCCGGCACCACCGGGAACCCGACCGTCGTCGCCTACACGCGCGAGGATCTCGAAAACTGGTCGGAACAGGTGGCGCGTGTTGCCGTCGCCGCCGGCGCAACGGAGGGCACCGTTGTTCAGATATGCTTCGGATACGGTATGTTTACCGGCGCGCTCGGGCTGCATTACGGGCTGGAAAAGATCGGCGCGGCGGTCGTGCCGACATCCTCCGGCAATACCGAAAAGCAGCTTAAATTCATGCGCGATTTCCAAACCGATGCCATAGTGGCGACACCCTCCTACTGTATGTACCTTGCTGAAGCGGCGCGCAATCTTTCGGACAAATATCCGATGGATTCCTACAAGCTCAAATACGGCATACTCGGCAGCGAGGGCAGCACTCCGGAAATGCGCACGGAGATCGAAAAGAACTGGGGCGGCGGATTTTTCTGCACCGATAACTACGGTATGTCCGAACTGAACGGCCCCGGTATGTCCGGCGAATGCTACCTGCGCGAAGGGCTGCATATCGCGGAGGATCACTTTCTGTGCGAGGTGATCGACCCGGCGAGCGGAAACCCGCTCGGAGCGGGCGAAACGGGCGAGCTTGTAGTCACGAACCTTACAAAACGCGGGCTTCCCATGCTGCGCTACCGCACGAAGGATATCACGAGCATAAATTACGAGCCCTGCAAATGCGGCAGAACAAGCGCGCGTATGCACAAGATAATCGGCAGAACCGACGATATGATAAAAGTACGCGGCGTGAACGTGTTCCCCTCGCAGGTGGAAAGCGCGCTTATCGGCGTGACGGAGATCAGCCCGAATTACCTGCTTGTGCTTCGGCGCGAAAATTACTCGGATTCCATGGAGGTGCGTGTCGAGCTTATCGACGGCAGCCTGCTGGAAAAATACGGCGAGCTGGAAGCGCTCCAACGCCGTATACACGATAATATCAAAAACATTCTCGGGATCGAGATAAAGGTCACGCTTGTCGAGCCGAATTCCATCGAACGCTTTACCGGCAAGGCAAAGCGCGTGCTCGATCTGCGAAACGAAAATAAATAAAACGGGTATCAGTATGAAAAAACTACTTTTGGGGAACGAAGCGGTCGCCCGCGGGCTTTATGAGGCGGGCGTGAGCGTTGTTTCGGCTTACCCCGGAACTCCCAGCACCGAGATCACCGAATCCGCCTGCAAATACGATGAAATATATACCGAATGGGCGCCGAACGAAAAAGTCGCCTTCGAGGTCGCCTTCGGCGCCTCCTTCGGAGGGGCAAGATCGTTCTGCGCGATGAAGCACGTCGGTCTGAACGTCGCCGCCGACCCGCTTTATACCGCATCCTATATCGGCGTGAACGGCGGCATGGTCTGCGCAGTTGCAGACGATCCGGGTATGCATTCCTCGCAGAACGAACAGGATTCGCGCCGCCACGCGATAGCCGCAAAGGTTCCGATGCTGGAACCTTCCGACAGCTCCGACGCGCTTGAATATACCAAGGCGGCATATGCGCTTTCCGAGCGCTTCGACACCCCCGTGCTTCTGCGGCTTTCGACACGCATAAGCCATTCGCGCTCGCTTGTTGAATGCGGAGAACGGGAAAATATCCCCAACCGCGAATACAGGCGCGATATCGCAAAGAACGTCATGATGCCCGCCATGGCAAAAAAGGCGCATCTGCGCGTGGAGGAAAGAACGCGCGCCCTGACCGAATGGGCGGACACCGAAGCCTTTGACTGCGGCATAAACAAAACCGAATACTTCGATACTTCCATCGGCATTATTGCCGCGGGAAGCACCTATGATTATGCGCGCGAGGCGCTCGGAGAGGGCGCAAGCTACCTTAAGCTCGGGATCGTGAACCCGCTGCCCGTTGAAGCGATAAAGCGCTTTGCCGCAAAGGTAAAAAAGCTGTATGTTATCGAGGAGCTTGACGATATAATCGAAACCCACTGCATAAAGCTCGGTCTGGATGTCACGGGAAGGGCTTTGTTCCCGCCCGTGGGGGAATACAATCAATCGCTTATCGCCGCGAAAATACTCGGCACGGAAAAGCCGCACACGGAATTGGATTGTGATATCCCGGCGCGCCCGCCGGTGCTTTGCCCGGGCTGCCCGCACAGAGGGCTGTACTATGCGCTTAAAGGCATGGATCTTTATGTCAGCGGCGATATAGGCTGCTATACGCTCGGCGCTCAGGCACCGCTCGCGATGATAGATACCTGCGTCTGCATGGGTGCTTCGGTCTCCGGGCTGCACGGCTTCAATACCGCCCGCGGTGCGGAAAGCGCAAAAAAGAGTATTGCCGTTATCGGCGATTCCACGTTTGTCCATTCCGGCATAACCGGGCTTATAGATATTGCCTACAATAAGGGCATATCCACGGTGGTGGTGCTGGATAATTCCATCACCGGCATGACCGGCCACCAGAACAACCCGATGAACGGGCTGACGATAAAGGGCGATCCGACAACGGCAATCGACCTCGAAGCGCTTGCACACGCTATCGGGATAAACCGCGTGCGCGTTGTGGATCCTTTCGATATTCCCGCCGTGCGTGAGGTCGTTTCCGAGGAGCTTGCGGCACAGGAGCCGTCGCTCGTCATATCCCGCCGCCCGTGCGCGCTGCTCAAAACCGTTCGTCACGGCGCGCCGTACAAGGTGAATGCCGAAAAGTGCGTCGGCTGCGGTATGTGCATGAAGGTCGGGTGTCCGGCTGTCGTTACCCGCGTTTCCGGCGGGAAGAAAAAGGCGTTTATCGACCGTAATCAGTGCGTCGGCTGCGGCGTATGTACATATGCCTGCCGTTTGGGCGCGATCGAAAAGGGGGAACAGCCATGCAAAGCATAAACATACTCATTGTCGGTGTCGGCGGCCAGGGAACGCTGCTTGCCTCCCGGCTTATGGGTAAAATATATATCGATGCGGGCTGCGATGTAAAGGTGAGCGAAGTCCACGGCATGAGCCAGCGCGGAGGAAGCGTCGTGACATATGTCCGCGCGGGCGAAAAAATATGGTCGCCGGTCATAGATATCGGCGAGGCGGACATGATAATATCCTTCGAACCGCTCGAAAGCGCACGTTGGCTGCCGTATCTGAAGCCGGGCGGAACGGTGGTTTCGAACACCCGCACTATCGACCCGATGCCCGTTATAATGGGCAATGCCGTTTATCCGGAAAAAATACTTGAAAAAATATCCGCATCCGGGGTGAAGGTCGTTTCGGCGGATGCGCTTGCCGCGGCGGAGGCTGCGGGCAGCGCAAAGGCGGTGAATACCGTCCTGCTCGGGATCGCCGCACGCGAGCTCGGGCTTGATAAAAAGGAATGCCTCGATGCGATCCGTGCGACGGTCCCGCAAAAAACCGTCGCCGTAAACGAAAAGGCGTTCGAGATCGGCTATGTCAACGGAGGTGTGTTATAATGCCGATACTTAAACCCGATGCCGAAGCGGCATCGCGGGAACAAATGGCCGCGCTTCAATCCGAAAGGCTTGTAAAAACCGTAAAGCGCGTGTATGAAAACATTCCGTTCTACAAAGATAAATTCGATTCTCTTGGCATAAAGCCCGGCGATATCCGCGGTATAGAGGATATAACCAAGCTGCCGTTTACCGTAAAGACCGACCTGCGCGACAATTACCCCTTCGGGCTTTTCGCCGTCCCGCAGAGCGAGCTTGTAAGGATCCATGCTTCGTCCGGCACAACGGGCAAGCAGACGGTCGTCGGCTACACCGCAAAGGATATCGAGGTGTGGGCGGAATGTGCCGCACGCTCCATTGCCGCTGCCGGCGGCACAAGGGAGGATATAGTCCATGTATCCTACGGCTACGGGCTGTTCACCGGAGGTTTGGGGCTGCATTACGGCGCGGAGTACCTCGGTGCGACGGCGCTGCCCGTTTCCACCGGCAATACGAAAAGGCAGATACAGCTGTTTCAGGATTTCGGGTCCACAATACTCTGCTGTACGCCGTCGTATGCAATGTACCTCGGCGAAACCATGCGCGAAATGGGTATTTCGCCGGATTCGATAAAGCTGCGTGCCGGTATATTCGGCGCGGAGCCGTGGTCCCTGGAAATGAAAAAGCATATCGAGGCTCTGCTCGGTATCCGTGCATATGATATTTACGGGCTTACCGAAATATCCGGCCCCGGCGTTGCTTTTGAGTGCAGCGCACAAGCGGGTATGCACATAAACGAGGATCACTTTATTGCCGAGGTAATCAACCCCGAAACGGGTGAGGTTCTTCCCGAAGGCGAAAAGGGCGAGCTTGTTTTCACAAGCATCACCAAAGAGGCTCCGGCAACACTTCGAATATACGTTTCAGAGCTCGTTTTTGATACCGTACCCGGCTTTAAAAACGCTTTGTCTATTGAGCCAAAAAGTGGATCGGTATAAATCGCA
>USHI01000116.1 GCA_900554405.1 uncultured Eubacteriales bacterium
TCTGGCTTTACGAAATATTGAACGAAAAGAACGAAGCCTGCGTGCGTGCGCGCCGCGGCAATGTCGGCGGGCAGGCGCTTGTCGAAGGCGTCATGATGAAGAGCAAAAGGTATACCGCCATTGCCGTCCGCCGCATGGACAACAAAAAAATATCGGTGAGCCGCAAGACAAACAGCTCGCTTGCCGACAGATATAGAATCTGCCGCCTGCCGCTTATCCGCGGGGCGGTGAATTTTGCCGAAACAATGGCGCTTTCCTTCTCCACCATCACCGCCGCTTCGGATATGCTCGGGCTGGAGAGCACGGCGGAGGAAGGCTCCAAATTCGATAAATGGCTGGAAAAGCATCTCGGGAAATGGATAATGCCCGTGATGACGGCGATATCCGTCATTCTCGGCGTGCTGCTCTCCGTCGGGCTTTTCATTTGGCTGCCGACATTCGTCTGCAATCTGCTTTTCGGCGAAAAGCTCGCGGGCGGGGATTTCTCCTCCGGCGTGTGGAGAAGCCTTGTCGAGGGTGTCCTGAAGGTGCTTATATTCATACTTTACCTTTGGCTCACGGCGCTCATACCGGATATGAAGCGCGTTTACCAATACCACGGTGCGGAGCATAAAAGCATTTTCTGCTATGAAAACGGCTTGGAGCTGAATGTGGAAAATGTCAAAAAGCAGAGCCGCTTTCACCCGCGCTGCGGCACCTCGTTTATGTTTGCGATGATATTCCTTTCCATTTTCATCGCCATAGCGTTTTTGTGGCCGGTGCAGAATGTCTGGCTGCGCAGCCTGCTGAAACTGCTTCTGCTCCCGCTTAATGTCGGCATAGGCTATGAATTCATCCGTTATGCCGGAAGGCACGACAATGCTTTCGTGCGTATCGTTTCGCAGCCCGGGCTGTGGATGCAGCGGCTCACCACGCGTGAACCGGATGCCGAAATAATCGAGGTCGGTATTGCCGCGCTCAAATGTGCGCTGCCGGATGATTTCCCGGAAGCGTATGAAGAATATCTTGAAGCGATGAAACCGCAGGAGGAAGCTCCCGCAGAGGAAGCTCCCGCAGAGGAAAACGGGGAACCCGGCGAAGCCGGGGAGGAGGCAGGCATTGAAGCTTCTCGAATACAGGAATAAGCTCAAATCCATCATCGCCTCGTTCCTTCCGGACGAAGCGGTCACCATTGCCGATATGCTGCTGTGCGAGGCACTCGGGGTGGATCGCGGCACGCTGCTTGCGCGGCTGGACAGCGAAACGCCCTCCGGCATCGACCCGTTCATAAGCGGGGCGGTAATGCAGCTTTCGCTCGGCAAGCCGGTGCAGTACGTTTTGGGCAAGTGCTGCTTTTACGGCTATGATATCGCCGTGGGGGACGGAGTGTTTATCCCGCGGAGCGATACCGAGATCGGCGTAAAGGCGGCGCTCGGGGTTTTGAAGGACGGTATGCTGTTTGCCGATATATGCAGCGGCAGTATCGCGAAGGCTATCGCTTCCGAAAATCCCACGCTCAGCGGCTATGCGCTGGAGCTTTCGCGGCGCGCGCTCGTTTATACCGAAAAAAATCTTGCCGATTGCCGCAATGTTTCGGTGCGCAGGTTCGATGCGCTGGATGAGGACGATTATATCGCTCTTGCCTCGGTGATCGAACGCCCTCTCGATCTTGTTATCTGCAATCCGCCGTATATCCCCACCGAGGATATCAAAATGCTGGATACGCAGGTCGGGTTCGAACCGGAAACGGCGCTCGACGGCGGCGAGGACGGGCTTCGCTACTATCGCGCCGTCACCTCCTATGTCGGTCATATACTCGCACGGGAAGGCGTGCTTATATACGAAATCGGCATCAACCAGTGCGAGGCGGTTTCCGAAATTCTTTCGAAAAACGGTTTCAGCGTCGCGGCGATAAAGGATTACGGCAAAATCGACAGAATCCTTTTGGCAAAAAGATATTGACAACAAAACAGATCCGTACTATCATTATATTATTATTGATAGTACAGGTCTGTTTTTATGCTTGAACGTATAGTTTCGAGGAACAACAATCTTATAAAATCCGTTGCCGAGCTCCGCGAAAGCGGCGCGCGCCGCCGCGAAGGGCTTTTCTGCTTCGAAGGGGTGCATCTGCTCGAGGAGGCAAAACGCTTCGGCGCGGAGCTTGTATATGTTTTTGTCAGGGAAGGCTCGCCCGGCGGGTATTTTGCTCTTGCCGCAGGCAGCAGTGCAAGGGTATTCGAGGTGACCGACGCGGTATACGACCGCCTCACGGAGGAAAAAGCCCCTCAGGGGGTTTTTGCCGTCGCTCGTATGCCGAAAAACATCAGGCCGCTTTCGGAGAGCATCCCCGGCGGGTGTGCCGCCGTGCTTTGCGATATACAGGATTCCGGCAATGTCGGCACGGTGATACGCACCGCCGCCGCCTTCGGGACAGCCGTTGTGCTTGCCGGCGCCTGCGCCGATATTTTTTCCAAAAAAACGGTGCGTGCCACAATGGGCGCCGTCTTTTCCGCCGAAATATATACCTGCCCTTCGGGGGCGGAGGCCGCAAGAATACTGAAAGCCGCCGGCAGGCGCACGCTCGCCTGCGCTCTGCGCGGGGATGCGTATGAGCTCGGCGGGTTCGCAATGCGCAGCGGCGACAGCTTTTTTATCGGGAACGAAGGCAAAGGGCTTTCCGCAGAGGTTATAAACGGCTGCGATATCGCCGTCCGTATTCCCATGACAAACCTTGCCGAAAGCCTGAACGCCGCCACGGCGGCGGCAGTCATGCTGTGGGAAGCAAGGAGGGCCGGGATTTGAGAGAGATTATCCTTTATTCATGGCTGCAAACCTGCATCGGAACGGCAAGCAGGCTCGCTTCGGAAATACTTCCGCGTTTTTCGGGAATAGACGAGCTTTATCAAAACGAGGATTTTTCCTTCCTCGGCGCGGAACGGGAAAAGTATATCGAACGGCTCGAAAACAAGGATACCGGCCAGGCGTTCGAAATCGCAAAGAGAGTACTCGCAGTGGGTGCACACGTTGTCGGTTATTACGATAAAAACTACCCTTCACGCCTGCGCGGGATCCCCGATCCGCCCGCCGCGCTTTATGTTATCGGCGAACTGAGGGAGCTTTCCTCCGTGCCGTGTATCGCCGTGGTGGGAACGCGTAAAATGACCGAATACGGAAAGAATATTGCCGAACGCTTCGCATATGATTTTGCAAAGAGCGGTGCTGCCGTTGTCAGCGGGCTCGCAAAGGGTATCGACACCGCAGCCCACCGCGGGGCGATAGCCGCGGGCGGTTATACCGTCGCGGTGCTCGGCAATCCGATCGGTGATGTTTACCCTGCCGAAAACACCGCGGCGTTCAAAACACTTTACGAACGCGGCGCGGTCGTGAGCGAAATGTACCCCGGATGCCCGCGCACCCGGGCGGATTTTCCCAACCGCAACCGCATTATCAGCGGAATGTGCGATGTGACCGTTGTCGCCGAAGCCGGCGAGCACAGCGGTTCGCTTATCACCGCGCGCCATGCCGTTTCACAGGGGCGCAGGGTATACGCCGTTCCGGGCGCCGTCGGCGGTGCGAACGCCGGGACAAACCTCTTGATAAAGCGCGGCATTCCCGCGGCGACGGAGCCGTACGATATCATCGGCCCGCTTCTGCTCGAATACCCTCGCACGGCGCGTGCGTATGAACCTTCGGTGACGGAAAGGCTGCGTTCCTACGGAATGGGCACGCCGGCGCCGGAACCGCCGCGCGCCGAACCGCCGAAGAAGGCTCCTGCCGAAGTGCCCGCACGGGAAATACCCGCGGCGCGGGACACGCTTTCCGGCAGAATGCTTGCCGCTCTGCGCGGCGGCGGAATGACGGCGGATGAGCTTTCCGAAAGGCTTCGTGAACCGATTTCGGAAATAATGTGCGAGCTCACGATGATGGAAATAGACGGCAGCATAATTTCGGCTGCCGGAAACAGATATACAGTGCGAAAATAAGGAGCATTTGATGAACACACTTGTAATCGTCGAATCGCCGAGCAAGGCAAAGACAATCAACGGCTTTCTCGGCAAGGGCTATAAGGTTAAATTTTCGAAGGGCCATGTCAGGGATCTTCCGAAAAGCAAACTCGGGATCGATGTCGAACACGATTTCGAACCGCAATATATCAACATACGCGGCAAGGGCGAGCTGATAAACGAGCTTCGCAAGGATGCAAAAGCGGCGGACAGAATATTCCTTGCCGCCGACCCGGACCGCGAAGGGGAAGCCATCGCATGGCACTTGTACGAAGTGCTGAAACTGAAACCGGAACACACCAGACGTATCGTCTTCCATGAAATCACCAAAGGTGCCATCCTGAAAGCGATAGAAAATCCCCGTGACATTGACATCAACCTGGTCGATGCCCAGCAAGCCCGACGTATCCTGGACCGTATCGTAGGTTTTGAACTTTCACCGGTATTGTGGAAGAAAGTGAAACCTGCCCTTTCTGCAGGCCGTGTA
>USHI01000117.1 GCA_900554405.1 uncultured Eubacteriales bacterium
CGGCAGCACACAGGCAGCCGGATGACGCCGCGACCGAGCGCGCCCTGCCCGCAAAGCCGAGCTTGCCGAGCAGCCTGCCGAAGAATTTCGCAAAAAGCAAAAGCTGCAAAACGAACAGCACCGGCAGCACGAACCGCACACCGCGGTTGAAGGCGTGCAGCGCCGCCCACACAAAAATCCCGCACACGGAAAACGGAGCAGCAAGAAGCCAAAGCCTCCTCCGCGCACCCTTTACCGCGGCAAAAATGTCCGTAAAGCACATCGCAAAGGCGCATATCGCCCCTTCGACACAGCCGAGCATGAGCAGATACCAAAGATCAAAATCGGAACGCACGGGATCGCCCGAAACACCCTGATACCACCCGGGGCAGAACGCATCGAAAAAGCCCTCCGTGCCGCCTCTGCCGTGCGGAAGAAAGCCTTTCGGCGCAAGAAAATCATCGGTTTCGATGACGGCATAAAGCCCGGTTTTGCTTACGGCATAAAAGCCGGTTTGGGATCCGTTTGCAACGCACCGGCTAAGCCCGAGCGTAACCTCACCCGCGTTTTCGCCCATGTACTTTTTGTTGTTTTCGCAAAAAAGATCATCTATATCCTGCCATGCGGCGGCTGCCCCGGCGGCAGCGGGCTCGCACCTTTCGTATTCGCTGCCGTCGTTTTGCGTAAAGACAAGCCGGAATTCGCCGCCGAAGCAGGAGCGCAGTGTCATATACCCCAGCTCCGGATTATTGCTTTTTTCGGCGGCGAATCTTTTATCGAGATCATCCGCAAGCAGCGAAAAGCTGCCCTTGTGCAGCCAAAACCTGCTGCCGATACCGCGGTACTCCCGTGATACAGGCACAAAACCGCGTGCACCGTCAGTAAAACCGCCGCCAACGCAAGTGCGCACACCGCCATTTTGGCGGCTGGTCCGCTCCCGCGCGGCGCTTTTTCGATTTTTGCTGCCCGTTCCATGGTTGAACTCACTTTCTGATTTAATATCAGACCTTATCTGTCTGTATCCGCACATGAAGGACACTGTCCCGGATATCGAAATAGATATTGGCATAATGCGGAAAATACGAATCGGCAAGCGAAATACAGCCGGAAAACCGTGTACCGAGCCGTTCTTCGTGCTTTTCGGATGCGGCGGAGGGGCCGACCTCCGTTGCCTCCCGCACACGCGGGTATTGCTTTTTATCAAGCTTCAGCGTTTTATAAACAACCTCCGCCATTGCATCGATACTGCCGCCGGCATTTGCATCCGCACCGCCGCGCGGAACTGTAAAATATATGTCGCTGCTGTAGCCGCGGAGCGCTTCGTGGGTAACGCTGTATTCGAACCGCGCATCCTCCGGCAGGGCAATGCCGCAGGCATCGAGAACCGAATTAACCGAATCCGTGAACCCGTAATCGTTCGCCTCGTCATACCCGTGCCACGGCAGATATCCGAACACAATTACAAAGCCCAGCGCCCCAATAAGAGCGACTGCAAGCAATACCGAAACGATTGTGACTATTACCTTTGTCTTTCCGCTCCACGGCTTTTTGGTTTTTGCTGCCTGTTCCATATTATGCCTCCTGCCCGTACACACGTCAGCAGCAGTCGTCCGTATACAGCTTTTCTTTGTATGTATACTTATTCGGAATCGCTATAATAAGCGAATTGAACTCCGCACTGCCGGTAGAGTTGCTCAATGTTCCCTTCAGGCTGTAACAAGGTTGAAGTATCATGCCTTCGTCTGCAAGAAACTCGGTATATTGGTTAATGTAAAAAAGCTTTGTGCGCTCGACAGTCATGGTATCCGCCTTGCCGTCCATATGGTTTTTCTCCGCGGGAATCACCATAGCATCCGGCTCGCGTACATTTTCCAATGCCGTTTTATATGGGACTACATCCATCATGCCGACTTTTTTGTAATCGAACATATTTATTACTATCTCACAAACACCGGAACCGTTGAAATATATGTAACACATATCATTCCCGTTTACGGGTATACCGTCCACAAGCCTTCGGAAATTCACACGAACACATTCAATATACTTTGTTCCGTCCGGATTTGTCACTTCACGCTCGGAAACAACACCTACATACTCGTAATCGAGCCCCTTAAAGAAAGGAATTCTATTGAATACATCCCACGCGGCTTTTTCAAGCTCTGCATCACTCATCGGTACATAAGGAGTTGACTGATCCGGACCGCTGTATCCTATTTCATAACTGTAATATCCGGGTTCTTTGTCCATTCCGACAGCACTTATACCGTCTAATCTTTTCCCCGGATTATTCTTTTTTTCTTCCTTTATGGATGGGTCGCGATACTTCCTGTAATTAAACATATCCTTTCTATCGATAAGTTCGCCGCCATCCTCCTCGGAAACGCCAAATGCTTTGGCAAACTCTTTGAATTCTTCTTGGGTAGGGCAATGCGGGATTATCTCATATACGGGAAGCTGTGTAAGGCGGTAGAAATCAGAACTGTCATCCGACATATTCCGCACCGTTGTCGATTCGCCGATACATTCGGAATATGTTTCTCCGAGTGTGTCGCCGCTGAGGCGTATACGGAGAACTCTGTGATTCGAGCATCCGCAGAGCAATAAGGTTATTGCCAAAAGTATGATTGCAGCTATTCGTTTCATCATTTACAGCCTTTCATTCATATAGAACGTTGTCGCGTATTCCGTTGGTTATTTTATAGATGTTTGATGGGTCTGACGAGCATCTGACAAATTCATCATAAATGGTTTCATATCTTGTACCGCTCACATAATATGCAACCTGTATGTGATTATCATCTGCATACGGTCTCTCTCCGAAATCACCCGCATGGAAAAATGCATTGATAATTGAGCTTACGTCCTCGTTTTCATCCTGCTTTTGAAGTCTCTCCGCAAACCTTGTTGAAAAAGCCTCGCACAGATATGCCTGTGTTTCATACCCCATCAGGATATGCGTGCCGTTAAGCATTTTTTTAAGATCATTTTCACTGACATATTCGTTTGTTTCAAGAAAACGGCAGGTATACAGCAGTACCCATCTGTTTCTTGATGTCGGCGACCCGAAGCGCGCTTCACTTGTGTATAGATTTGCTTTGTCATCCCAGCTGTTGCCGTGCACATGCCCATCGGAGGTGTAGTTGAAATGCAGGAAATTGCCTTTTCGGCGATCATCGGGGCTTGCATCATATTCACAGTCTCTGTTTCTTGTGGCGGAAATACCGTGCCCGATATATATCATGAAATCCACATCGTCTATCATTCCGCCGCGCTGAAAGTTCCGTTTGGAAGCACCGCCGAACTCCCCATTGTTGCTCATGCGTCTATTACTGCCGTAAAATATATCATTCGGATACCAATCGGATTTTAGATACATACGATTTGCATACAGCTCCGAGGAACGATGCCCATACCTACAACCCGCCGTGTTAATCATCCGTACTGAAGCCAAATATCGAATTATAATTGCCAACATAAAAAAGAAAATTTTTCTTCTTCCCGGTTACCTTATGGACCATAGAAAATGAATGGTCACCCAAGGTGTCGCTGCTGATGGTATGCTTCACACTATCTATCGTCACGCTACTATCTGTAGTTGATAATGTAAAATCATCCAAAGTCGCAAATCCGGCATTGCCCGGAGTGACGATTATCGAAATATAATACTCCGTCCAACGTTCGACATAGATTTCTTCCTCCAACTCAAAATCGGTAAGCTCCCGTAACTCGTACGATGAACCGTTTCCGTACCGTGAAACGCTCGGCGCTCTCCACCGGCTGTACTGATATCTGTCCGAATCTGTACTGCCGAAGGAATCGAGGTGCAGCGAACCGGCACTGTTGGTTTGCAGGTAGGTTCCGTATGCGACATTCTTTATCAGCATTCCGCCGCCGGATGCAACAGTAATTTCCCACAGGAATTTATCCGGGATCGTGCTGCCGGAGGGCAATGTGGACATTATCGGAAAATAGCCGGGTGAGGTAAGGTATTGTGATGTATCCCTTGCCGATTGGATGGTATACTTTTTGCCGCTGACATTTGTCAGCTTCCAGCGAATATTGTTGCCGAATTCGGAAACATACCCCGATTTGCCCTTTACGGAGGTGTCGGCGTTTCCGTCCCACCCCAGATATTTGCCGTAAAGCGGATTGTTGAAATAATATGTGCCGTTTTCAAGAGGTCCGGACCGACCCGGGTTGATATTTCCGCTCTCATCAACGATTTCCCACTGCTGATATTCATTCGTGCTGCTGAACGAGGAAACGTATATGTTCCCTGCGGAGGAGGATGTCGTGCCGCCGGAGGTGCCGTCCGCAGAGGAGGGATATGCGGTGAGCGCAAGGTTCATCGCCGTCCGCGGGAGAAGCTTGAACCTGTATGTGCTGATCGCGACAATAAACCAGTGCTGCGCAAGCGGGTCTATCGCCGTGTGGATCTGAACATTGCA
>USHI01000118.1 GCA_900554405.1 uncultured Eubacteriales bacterium
CCGCGGGCGAGGAGGATGCGGCGGCGCTGATTTCGAACCTGCCGGACGAGTATACCGTTTTCCGCAACGCCGTTGCCGCAGGGTTGGAGATAGACTTTATCGTTGTCGGCCCGACAGGTGTTTTTGCCATTGAGGTGAAGGCATATTCCGGAACGCTTCTGGGCGATTATTCCGAGCAGCAGTGGCTGAAGCGCAAGCGTTCCCCTATGGGGAATGTATATGAAAAAGACGTTTCCAATCCGCTGCTTCAGGCACGCCGCGGCGCGGCTGCGCTCTCGCGGGAGCTTTTGCGCAGGGGCGAAAGGATTTATGTGAACGGAGCCGTTTACCTTGCCGGCGGCGAATGCACCGCGGAAATCACCGGCGATCCCCCGTGTGAAAGGCTTTTTTCGCATTACGACGAGCTGCTTGACTTTATTACCGAAAACCCGCACGGGATTTCGCCGCGCGCCGAAAAGAATATCTGCGGCATTATACGCGATATTGCCGGGCTGTGACCGGGCAAAAAACAAAGCACCGCTCTGCCCCGAACGACCGCGGGCGGCGGTACTTTACATTTGATTATGATACCGCGGCAGTGCTGCGGCAGGCGCTTATTCCCCGCCCAAGGAGCTTTTGATCGCTTCGAAAGAAGTGTCGCTGATGTAATGCTCCATTTTGCAGGCATCCTCCGCGGCGGTTTCGGCATCCACACCGAGCCCGAGAAGAAACCGCGTAAGTATATTGTGGCGTTCGAATATCTTCCGCGCCACCTCCGTGCCCGAATCGGTGAGCGTTATGTGCCCGTCCTCCGCGACATTGATAAAGCCGCCGTTTTTGAGCAGACCCACCGCGCGGCTTATGCTCGGCTTTGAATAGCCCATGTATTCGGCTATGTCGAGCGAACGAACCGCCCCGAGCTTTTCCGAAAGTATAAGTATCGTTTCGAGATACATTTCGCCCGATTCCTGCAAATGCACGGCGGTCACTCTCCTTTCTTTTTGCTGCTTCAAACAGCAGTATACCACATCCGCGCACAGAATACAAGTGCTTTGAGCTTTTTTGTGCGGGGCACGGTCAGAATGCACATCCGCGGCGCAAAGGCGGCGGCGCGCGTTTGTGAAAAGCGCCGAATTTGTCGATTTTTGATTTTTGAGTAAAAAAGTCTTGACAAACGGGCCGGACGCGATTATTATTAACGTGAAGTTAGCGAAAGCTAACCAATTTTAAGCCGGCGCGGTTAGTCAGTGCTAATTGCCCCGGGGCAAAAGGGGATGTTTATAATGCCGCTGAGTCTTGCAAGCGTCGGCGAGGAATACACCGTCAAGCGTATAGGCGGTTCGCCCGAGGTAAAGAAGCACCTTGAAAATCTCGGGTTCGTTGCGGGGGGCAATGTCACCGTGATAACAATGCTTGCCGGCAACGTTATCGTGAATGTCAAGGAAGCACGCGTTGCCATAAGCGAAGAAATGGCGAAAAAGATAATGGTGTGACGGCATAAAATGCCTTTACATACGAGCAAAAACGAAAAGGAGGACACAAGCGATGAAAACACTCAGAGATGTGCGGATCGGCGATACCGTAAAGGTCGTCAAGCTTCACGGAGAGGGCGCGGTAAAACGCCGTATCATGGACATGGGCCTGACAAAGGGCGTTGACGTCAGCGTGCGCAAGGTTGCTCCGCTGGGCGATCCGATCGAAATCACTGTCCGCGGCTACGAGCTTTCGCTCCGCAAGGCGGATGCCGAAACGATCGAAGTGGAATAAGGACTTTTCCCACATATTCACTGCCGGAGATGATTCTCCGTTAATTCAAAGGTTGTGTCCGAGCAGACCGGGCGCAGAAAGAGAGGATAACATCAATGGAACTGCGTATTGCCCTTGCGGGCAATCCCAACTGCGGTAAAACGACATTGTTCAATGCGCTGACCGGCTCCAACCAGTTTGTGGGTAACTGGCCGGGCGTAACCGTGGAAAAAAAGGAAGGCAAGCTGAAAAAGCACGAAGGCGTCATCATTACCGACCTTCCCGGCATCTACTCGCTTTCACCCTACACACTCGAAGAGGTCGTCGCAAGAAATTATCTTATCGGCGAACGTCCGGATGCGATACTTAACATTATCGACGGTACGAACCTCGAAAGAAACCTTTATCTTACCACACAGCTCACCGAGCTCGGCATACCGGTCGTCATCGCCATCAATATGATGGACGTTGTAAAAAAGAACGGCGATAAAATCAACACCGCCGAGCTTTCCCGCCAGCTCGGCTGCAGGATAGTCGAGATATCCGCACTTAAAGGCACCGGCATCACCGAAGCGGCGGAGGCGGCTATCGACGCCGCAAAGAACGGCAAGACCGTCCCCATGCACACTTTCTCCGGCACTGTCGAACATGCGCTTGCCCATATCGAGGAAGCAGCCGTTCATTCGCTCCCGGAGGAGCAGCAGAGATGGTACGCCATAAAGATATTCGAGCGCGACGACAAGGTACTTGCTCAGCTCAACCTCCCCGAGGATATAAAGAAGCACATCGAAAGCGACATTTCCGCCGTGGAAAAGGAGCTTGACGACGATGCCGAATCCATTATCACCGGCGAAAGATACGTATATATCGGTTCGATAATCAAGGCTTGCTACAAGAGGAAATCCGCAGGCAGCCTTACCGTTTCGGACAAGATCGACAAGGTCGTCACCAACCGCTGGCTCGGGCTTCCGATCTTTGCCGTGATCATGTTCCTGGTTTACTACGTTTCCATTTCCACTGTCGGCGGCTGGGCGACCGACTGGGTAAACGACGGTGTATTCGGCGACGGCTGGCACCTGTTCGGTATAGGCGGCTCGGATTACGAAGAAGCAGCCGGCACCTATGACGATGCTCTGAACGCCATCAACGGCTTTGTAGAGCTCGATCCGGAGGCGGACGAGTTTGATGCCGAAGCGGCGCTCGAAGAAATAAAGAGCTTTGCCCCGGATGACGAAAAAGCCACCGGCAGCGTTGAAGTAGAGGATGAAGAAACCCTTGCGAAAACGTCAAAGACCGTTTATTACGACAGCGTTCCCGAATCCGAAAGCAAAAACGAAGAAGTCATTCAGATGTCCTACAAGGACGCCGTGAAGTACTTCACCGAGGAAAACACCGAATTTGCCGCACCCGATCCCGCAGAGTTCGGCGTGTGGGTAAAGGGTATCCCCGTGCTTATCGGCGACGGGCTTGAAGCCGCGAACGCCGCTCCCTGGCTCGAAGGGCTGATACTCGACGGTATCGTCGCCGGTGTCGGCGCGGTGCTCGGGTTTGTCCCGCAGATGCTCGTTCTGTTCATCTTCCTCGCATTCCTGGAAGCCTGCGGTTACATGGCGCGTATCGCGTTCGTGCTCGACCGTATCTTCCGCAAGTTCGGTCTTTCCGGTAAATCCTTCATCCCGATGCTTATCGGCACGGGCTGCGGTATCCCGGGTATCATGGCATCGCGTACCATCGAAAACGAACGCGACCGCCGTATGACCATAATGACCACGACATTTATCCCCTGCGGTGCAAAGGTACCGTTTATCGGAATGATCGCCGGCGCATTGTTCGGCGGCAGCGCATGGGTCGCTACAAGCGCATACTTTATCGGTATGACGGCTATAATAATTTCCGGCATCATGCTTAAAAAGACCAAGCCGTTTGCCGGCGACCCGCGCGACGCCCTGCGCCGCATGTTCTATAAGGCTGAGAAGGCTGGTTATCTGCTCAACGTGGGTGCCGAGCTGGAGTATTACTCCTTCCCCGACGAGCACCCCCCCGAGCCGCTCGACAACGTGGGCTACTTCGATCTTTCGGTGAGCGATGCCGCTCGCGACCTGCGCCGCAACACGGTCCTCACGCTCGAGAAGATGTCCGTGCCCGTGGAGTACACCTTCCACGCCGCCGGCCGCTCGCAGCACGGTATGAGCCTGCGCCACGCCGAGGCCCTGAGCATGTCCGACGCCATCACCACGGCCAAGCTCATCATTAAGCAGCAGGCTTACGAGAGCGGTTGCCACGCCTCCTTTATGCCCAAGCCGTTGGCGGGCGAGGACGGCAGCGCTATGTTCCTGTGCCAGTCGCTATTCGACCACGACGGCAACAACGTCTTTTGGGGCGAGGACGACGAGAAGTACCACCTCTCCGATATCGCCAAGCACTACATGGCCGGCATCCTGGCGCACGCGCGCGAGATCAGCGCCATCACCAACCCCACGGTCAACTCGTACAAGCGCATCACCACGGGCGGCGACTCCGTGCCGCAGTACGCCACGTGGGGCCTGCGCAACCGCGCGAGTATGGTCCGCATCCCGGTCTACAAGCCCGGCAAGCAGCTGTCCACGCGCATCGAGCTGCGCAGTCCCGATCCCATGGCCAACCCGTACCTGGTCAACGCCGTCACGCTGGCGGCT
>USHI01000119.1 GCA_900554405.1 uncultured Eubacteriales bacterium
GATGCACGGGGCTGTCGTAGCCGAGATCGGCGTTCGCTCGGAGTATGTCATCGACATACTGCTCGTCCCCCTTCATACGGACACGCCACCAATGCGATACCTTTTTGAACCAATCGGGGGTATCGGTGCGGCTTCCGTGCTCGGTTTCGGGCTTCCAAACGGCATTGGAAAGGAAGAATTCGCGGTAAATAAGCGCCGCATCATACCAGTTACCGTCGAATATCTGCCATATACATTCGCCGTAAAGCGTTTGGGAATTGCAG
The DNA here is from genome assembly GCA_900554405.1 of uncultured Eubacteriales bacterium. Classification (GTDB taxonomy): domain Bacteria; phylum Bacillota; class Clostridia; order Oscillospirales; family CAG-382; genus Coliplasma. The sequence goes on from USHI01000119.1 coordinate 264, forward strand.
CCGACATCTATATCCGTGAGCGGCTGGGATACTTTTACGGTGAAAAAGTCGTCGTGCTTCTTTTTTTCGAAGAATATCTTTTTGTATGCGGGGGACGGGTCGTGTATGCCGTAATAAACACCGCGGCGGATATCATCATCCCAAAAAGCCATAAACTGCATGGAGGCGCCGTAGGACGGGTAATTCTGGCAGGAACGGCATTCCTGCATACTGTTCCATACCTCACCGGGGCCGGTGGGCGAAAGAAAGCTGCGCTGCGGTACGCAATCGAAATAAATCGCGGGGTAGTCGCATTCGTAAAGCGAATATTCGGTATTTTCCGAAATAAGCCGTGTGGACCAGGTTATCCTGCCGTTTTCGGCATGAGCGCATACAACGGCGGTAACTCGCGGAAGTTTATCGTTTTCCGTCAGCACAAAGATATGCTCGTTCCCGACGTTTTCGTAAACCGCCTTACCCCAGCCGGTATCCGAACCGACAGTGACTGTCCCGCCGTTTTCGACACGCCTTGCGGTGAGCGTAAACAACGCGTGCGCGGAATTCAAAAAACGCACTCCGCTTTTTTTATCCTCCGCCGCCGTGATCGAAACGCCACCCGAAACCGAAAGCGAAACCGAAAGCTCGCCCGCTGATATTGTTGCTTTTACAGTATTATTCATGTTGTTTTCTCCGTTTTTATTTTGAAAGCTCTGTCCTCGCAAGGCACATAGCCGTAACGCTTTTCGCGACACTGCCGCGCAGTATGTCGGCACACGCCTTTACCGTTGCACCGGTAGTGCAGACATCATCCACAATCAGCAGCCTGCGGAATTTTTCCTGTTCGGTTATTTCCTGCCCGATATAAAACCGATTCTTCATATTCGCACGCCGCTCCTTTGCGGAAAGCAGCTTTTGCGCTTTGCCGTGCCGCCGCCTTGACAAAAGCGAAACAAGCGGAACCCCGAGCACGCGTGAAGCAGCTGCCGCCAGCTCCTTTGCCTGATCGAAGCCGTATTTGCGCCTTCTGCGCGCATCCCGCGGGACATAAGCCACGCCGTCGCACCCGGAAACGCCGCAGGCATCAAGCGCGAGCCGCACAAAGAAATCCGCCGCGCGGCGATCGGCATTGTATTTCAGCATATACATAATCCGCTTTGAAACGGGATCGCCGTAAAAGAACAGTGCCCGCACCGCAGCCGCACCGCCGCATTCGCAGCCTGTCGCGGGCTTGCCGCAGGATCTGCACCTCTTCGCAAGAAGCTGCTGCAGCTTCGGAAGGCATTCGGGGCAAATCGGGAATTCGTCGTAAACGACATTTTCGCGGCATACGGAGCAAAGCATCGGTGCAAAAAGATCGACCTTCATTTTACTACCCTTTCATCGAGCGTGAGCAGCGCCTTTAATGCGGTATGCCGTATCGGTATGCTGTCGTTTCCGACCATCACCGCGATCGAGCGGCTGTTGCCGACAATAACGACTATCTCCCTTGCCCTTGTCACCGCAGTATAAAGCAGGTTGCGTGTCATGAGCGGGTAGGGCGCATCGAACGCGGGAATAACGACAATGCGGTATTCGCTGCCCTGACTTTTATGCGCGGTCACCGCATAGGCAAGCTCCAGCTCCTCGAGCTGTGAAAAATCGTAATCGGCGCTTCTTCCGTCGAAGCAGACCGTCATATATTCCTTCTTTGTATCGATATAGGTGATTCTGCCGGTATCGCCGTTAAAAATACCGCTTCCCTGCTCGGTTCCGCGCTTCCATTCGAGGTCGTAATCGTTTTTGACCTGCATGACCTTATCGCCGACACGAAACACGACACTGCCGAACTTTTTTTCGGTTTTTTCCTTCGAGGGCGGGTTGAGCGCCTGCTGGAAGCGTGCGTTCAGCTCTCTCGTGCCGAGCAACCCCTTTCTTGTGCAGGAAATGACCTGTATATCGTCATAAGGATCGGCATTATACTTCTTCGGCAGACGCCTCACGGCAAAATCGACCATAAGGTTTGCCGCTTCCTCGCCGTCGGGCTTTTCCACAAAGAAGAAATCCCTTGTTCTGTCGTTGATTATCGGCATTTCGCCGTTGTTTATCGCATGGGCATTCGTAACAATAAGGCTCTGTTCCGCCTGACGGAATATATGGCTCAGCTTTATCACGCCGAACCTTTCGCTTGCGATAATATCGTTCAGGCAGTTCCCCGCACCCACCGGCGGGAGCTGGTCCGGATCGCCGATAAGTATAAGATAGCTCCCCGGGCGAACCGCTTTCAGCAGCGCGCACATGAGGTTTGTATCTACCATGGACACCTCGTCGATAATGATGACCTTCTGGGCAAGCGGGGCTTCCTCATTGCGGGAAAAGCGGTTGACTCCGTTTTCGCCCACGCCCGCTTCGAGCAGGCGGTGTATCGTTTTTGCCTCTTTCCCGCTCGATTCGCTCATCCTTTTTGCGGCGCGCCCTGTCGGCGCGGCAAGTGCGACGGAAAATTTAAGAATGCCGCACAGATCTATTATAGCCTTGATTATCGTTGTTTTTCCCGTTCCGGGGCCGCCGGTAACTACCGTCACGCCACTCGTGAGCGCCTGCGAAATAGCGCTTCTCTGTTCCGGTGCATATATCAGCCCGTTTTTCTGCTGCAAAACATCTATCTGTTCCTCCGCGCCTTCAAGCACGAAAGGAAACTTGAAATCGTTTATCAGCATCAGCTTGGCGGCGATGTATGTTTCGGCGGCAAACAGCTCGGAAAGCGCATAGCAATCCCCGCCGAGATCGAATTTGTGAAGCCTGCCGTTCGAGGCAAGCCTGTCCGCGGCGGAGGATATGTATTTTTCGCCGACAGAGAGCACCCGCGAGGCGGCATTGAAAAGCTTGTCCGCCGGCAGAAAGCAATGACCGCCGCTCGTTGCGGCAGAATTAAGCACATGAACGACCCCCGCCTCCACGCGTTCCGGGCAATCCGCGGAAAAACCGAGGTCGGAAGCGATACGGTCGGCTTTTTCGAAGCCGATACCGGGTATATCGTCGCACAGGCGGTAGGGTGTTTTTTTGATGATATCGATGGCGGCGGAGCCGTATGCCTTGAAGATCTTTACCGAAAGAGCGGGGCCGAAGTACTTCCCGCAGAACATCATGACGCTGCGCATACCGAACTGAGCGGTGAAGTTATTATGTATTTCGTCGGAGCGTTTCGGGCTTATGCCGCGTATATCGCAAAGCCAACGGGGGTTGTTTTCGATAACATCAAAGGCGTCCGCGCCGAATTTATCGACAATCCTGTCCGCCGTGACGGGGCCGACCCCTTTTACGGCGCCGGAGGCGAGATAACGCCTTATTGCAGCGGCATTTTCGGGGAGCTTTTTCTCGAAATAGGCGACTTTGAACTGACGGCCGAAGGTAGGGTGCATCTGCCAATCACCCTGCACGCGTATCGTTTCGCCCTCGCCCAGAAACGGCATTATCCCGACAAGCGTCACCGGCTCGCCTCCGCAGTTTATCACGCAGACGGTATAGCCGTTTTCATCGTTTGAATATACAATATCTTCAACAACACCGTCAAGAAAAAGCTCTGCCAAAGCGCTACCACCTTTTGATATATACACGTCTCGGATCGCCGTCGCTTATGCGGCGGATGATCTCATCTTCCTCCGCATCGCTGCGGCAGATAATGACCATATCCGGCTTGCCGCCTTCGAGCAGTGCTTTGTCGAAGCAGAGGCAGATATAGCTTGCGCGGCGCGCGGATAGAAAGCGGCACAGCCCGCGTATGATCAGGACTACCCCGATACAGGCAAGTGCCGAAAGCAGAATAATGCAAAAAGAGGACATTATTTCTCACCCCCACATTATATTATATGTAAGCCGAAAAATCAAGTACAATTCATTGTATTTGCGCCGCCGGCGCTTTTTTGCACGCAGGCTTTCCCGGAGCGCAAAAAAGCCCCCGGCGTAAAGCCGGGAGCTTTTGTTGTTATTGATGCTTGTAAAAGCCTTGCGATTACTTGCGGGACTTGATCACAACCGCGCTGCCGCAGATAGCAACAAGTGCAAC
>USHI01000120.1 GCA_900554405.1 uncultured Eubacteriales bacterium
TAGCCGTTATCGGCGGCGGGCTGACCGGCTCCGAAATAGCTTACGAGCTGGCTCTTTCCGGCAAAAAGCCGATAATTATCGAAATGAAGGACGATCTTGTGAGCCAGAAGGGTGTCTGCCTGGCAAATTCCTCATACCTGCGCGAATGGTTCGCGCTGCACAGGGTGCCGGTATATCTCGAAACGACGCTCAAGGAAGTGCACGACGGATATGTGATATGCACCGCAAAGGACGGGAGCGAGCTGAAGCTTGAATGCGATTCGGTCATAAGCTGTGCGGGATATATCCCCGCACCCGTTGCAGGGGTGAAAAAATCGGCTCTTGTGGGCGATTGCGGCGGCGTGGGCAATCTGCGCACCGTCGTTTGGAGCGCCTATGAGGCAGCAATGAGGATATAAAGGAGAGGCGGCAATGGAATATAAAATGAAGCTTACACCGGAGCAAAAGGATCTGCTTTCCGGCGCGCAGGGCGCGACAAAGGCAAAGGTAATGGAAACGCTTGTCCGTTACGGCGAGCTTTTCGGTGCGGACGAGATGGTCCCCGTCACCGGCAGGTACAATCACCTTGTCACCTCATTCGGCCTGAAGGCGCTCGGACCGGTATACGGTCTTATGGAGCAGCTTATTGCGGAGGGCGCCGTTTCGGAGCAGAAGTTCACCGTCGATCCGCGCCCGATGGATAAAAACGTCCCCGCGAATTTCCTGCAAAACCTTGTGTTCCGCAAATTCATGTACACGCGGCAGGATTATTACGAAGCCCAGCTCAAAAGCCTCGGGCTTATCGGAAGCGATGCCTTTACCTGCACCTGCTATATGAAGGAGGTCGGCAACACGCCGGGCTGCGGCGATGTGCTTTCCTGGTCGGAATCCTCCGCAGTGGTATATGCCAATTCGGTTTTGGGCGCGCGCTGCAACCGCAATTCCGGCATTATCGACCTGATGGGGTCCATTGTCGGCTTTGTCCCTTCGTTCGGGCTTTTGAAGGACGAGGGCAGAAGAGCAAGCTGGGTGGTGGAGATCAAAACCACGAAAAAGCCGGAAGCTCAGCTTCTCGGCTCCGCGATCGGGATGAAGGTCATGGAGGATGTACCCTATATAAAGGGCCTGGATAAATGGCTCGGAAGCGAGCTTGACGATGCGGCAAAGTCCTACCTGAAGGATTTCGGCGCGGCGACCGCCTCCAACGGCGCCGTGGGGCTTTACCATGTGGAAAATCTCACGCCCGAAGCCGTCAGATACGGCGATTCGCTTGTGCTCGACGGCGCAAAAACCTATGTTATCGACGATGCGGAATTGCAGCGGGTGTACGACAGCTATCCCGTTGTCTGGAAAAACCCGGATGCCGAACCGAAGCTCTGCTTCATGGGCTGCCCGCATATGAGTCTCGAACAGTTTATCAGCTGGACAGAGCGTATCGAACGCTCGCTTGCGGAATGCGGGAACAAAAAGGTGGTCATACCGACGGTGTTCACCGCCGCGCCCGCAGTGCTGGAAGCCTTCGGAAAGACGGAGTACGCCGCAAGACTGAGCGCGGCAGGCGTTATAACAAGCTATATCTGCCCGCTTATGTATATGAACAACCCGCTTTGCGGCAAAATGCCGGTGATAACTTCCAGCAACAAGCTGCGCACCTACACGACGGCAAGGTATTATACCGATGACGAGATCCTTTCCATGATAACAAAGGGGGTAAGGAAATAATGAAGAGCTTTCAGGGCAGAGTCGTCGCCGAGGGCACGGCAAAGGCAAAGGCGCTTGTATCCCACGAGGGGCTGAACACGCTCGCATCCTTCCAGAAGGCATTGCAGTTCGGCGACAAAAAGGCGACCTGCGGGGATCAGAACAACAAGGATCTTTACGGCAGGGAAATGGTCGGCACGGCGCTTTGCCTGCCGCGGCCTATCGGCTCCACCACCGGCGGGCTTGTGATATACTGCGCCTGCTCCATGGGGCGGCAGCCGGCGTGTATGCTGTTTTCCGAACCGATCGATTCGCTTGCCGCCGCCGGGGCGATACTTTCGGATGTCTGGCTGGATGGGGTGTCCATGCCTGTTGTGGACAGCCTTGGCGCGGAATTTCTTGATTATGTCAAAAACGGCATGGAAATAACCGTCAAGCCGGGCGGGGTCGTCGAGGTGGACGGCTGATACGCAGCTGAAATTCTGTCACAGGGGCGCAAAAACACGGTTTTTGCGCCCTTTTTTTGTCGCCGGGAGCCGCTTTCGTATTGCAAAGCGGCAAAAAATGTGGTAAAATATACACAACATACGGAAGGGAAGTGAACGGATTGTTCAAAACGATATTCGGCAAGTATCTTACGAGCTTTACGATAATCCTGCTTGCCTGCATACTTATAATCATTTTTGTTATAATAGGCATTGTCTCGCGCGATAGCTACGACATGACACATCGCGAGCTCGATATTGCATCCTATTCCGTATGGCGCAGCATTTCGGATGTTGCAAAACGTACGTCGTGCGATGTGCAAAGTGTTCTGGATACTGATCGCGCCATCGTGGAATATATCAAGCATATCTGCTCCGAAAACGGTGCGGAAATATATATTTTCGATAGAAACGGCCGTCTGGTCGGAGCCTTCAACGGCGATGAAGATGTCTCGCCCGAAGGAATTTCTTCGTCCGTGGCGTTTACAATGCTTGCCGGCGGGGAAGCTTACGGTATGGGGACGGTTGACGGCTTCTTTTCGACCGCACATATGAACTGCTATCACGCGGGCAGCGGCTATGACAGCGACTTCATTGTCCTTGTCAGCAAGGAGGATTACGCGCGCGTTACCTTCACTCGGGAGGTGACCGGGGTCGGTATAACCGTTGCACTCTGGGTGTTTCTCGTGGCCTTTATATCCGTTTATGCGATATCCCGAAGCATAACAAAGCCGCTCACCGAAATAGTGGATGCGGCGAAGAACTATTCCGGCGGCGATTTCAGCAAAAAGATCGCCGTGACCGGGAACGACGAAGTAGCGGAGCTTGCAAGAGCTATCAACAACATGGCGGAAGCGCTTGCCAGCCACGAACAGGAACGAAACACCTTCCTCGGCAATGTTTCCCACGATCTGCGCACCCCGATGACAACAATATCCGGCTTTGTGGACGGGATACTGGACGGCACCATCCCCCCCGAAAAGCAGGAGCATTACCTGGGCATCATCTCCTCGGAGGTAAAGCGGCTTTCCCGCCTTGTCAATTCGCTGCTCGAAGTCAGCCGGAGCGAGGCAAAGCCGGAGATCAAGCCGACGGATTTCAACCTGAGCGAAAAGGCGAGAACGGTGCTTATTTCATTGGAGGAAAAGATCACCTCGAAGAATATAGATATCGGCTTCGACACCGGCGACAGCGATGTTATTGTCCGCGCGGACAGCGATCTTATCCACCGTGTCATGTTCAACCTGATGGACAACGCGGTTAAATTCACGCAGCCGGGCGGGCGTATCGATATAAGCATTTCCGCCGTGACGGACGGAAAAAAGCGTTCCAAGGCGTACTTCCGTATCCGCAACACCGGCGAAGGCATACCCGAATCCGAAATCGCACACGTTTTCGAACGCTTTTACAAGACCGACCGTTCACGCGGGCTGGATAAAACGGGGACAGGACTCGGGCTTTATATCGCGCGGAACATAATTCATGCCCACGGCGAGGAAATCACCGTGGATTCACGCCCCGGGGAATATACCGAATTCAGCTTTACACTGCCGCTTGCACCGCAAAAACAAAAAAAGTGAAGTTAAGCGTCGTTTAAGTTTTTGCGTATATCATGGCGCCAGAAAAGGAGATGCAGAATATGAAACATGTATGGAAGAGATATCTGATCGTAACCGCAATGACCGTTGTACTCGGACTGTCAGCAGGATGTGGCAGTGCTGCGGAGGATACGAACAACAACCAGAATAACACACAGGATGAAAATACGCCGGATGGCAATGAAAATAAAAACAACACCGACGATTCCCAGGTACCTGCGGGTGATAACAACGGTACCTCACCGGATACCAACACGGATATGAACAATGACGGAACCAACGGCACGAACAACAATATGATTCACTCATATCGCATCACGATGACGCCTAAGAACGGCGGCGAGACGGTATACAAATCCGTGTTCAACGATTATTACTATGCCAAGGCTGGGGTCGGGGCTGCTGGAGCCGTGCCGACCCAGAAAAGCAGGGGGTCCGTTACCGTTAAAGGCCTGACGCCGCAGACGGAATACACAGCCACGGGCGATCCACCATCT
>USHI01000121.1 GCA_900554405.1 uncultured Eubacteriales bacterium
TGCTCTGCATCGGCTTCATCGATTCCAACAATGCGAATCTTGCGCTCTTCACCACGCTGATTATAGTAAAGAACCGTAGCGCCAAAAAAGACTTGATCCGTTTCAGGATGAGCCGCTGGATCAACAACCTCAGCGGACTCAATACGTTTATTCAAAAAGCGAATGCGGCGATCAATCTCACGCAGTCGTTTTTTACCATACAGATAGTCACCGTTTTCGCTGCGATCACCGTTGCTAGCCGCCCAAGCCACAACATTCACAACATCAGGACGCTCAACATTCACTAGATGCTCACGTTCATCAAGTAAGCGACGGTAGCAAGCCGGCGTCATGTAATTCTTAGTATTGGGGGGAAGTCCCGGAAGTTTCACTTCTTCATCATCACTATCAGCCATGATGCATCCTTTACAGCTTTAGGAGCACTGACACTCAATACCCCTACACTCTACTTCACTAGAGAATCTTCAAAATTATTGTCCGTTGCATTCAGGAACAGCAAATATGTCGGTTTCAAGACTGCATAACGACAAAACCGGAAGGCCCGATGGAACCTTCCGGTTGAAATTTTGGTGGTGGAGAGGAGGAGGATCGAACTCCCGACCTCTGCATTGCGAACGCAGCGCTCTCCCAACTGAGCTACAAGCCCGTGATATACGGGTTACCCTTACATTCTATCCGTAATTCGCGTTTTGTCAAGGGGTATTTGCCAAATAATTTCCGCTTCCGGCGCACGGCTGTGCAAATTACACAAAAACCGTTTCGAGAGAAGCCGAAAATCGCGAAAAACATCGAAAACCTATTGCAAAGCTTTTGCGTTTGTGCTATAATGCGCATGAGTAAAATGGCGCGTGCCCCTGCGGTAACGCCCGTTGCTACGGAGGTATTTATGAAAGCGATAAAGCGTATCGTTTCCGCACTGGTTTTCCTCGCACTTTGCATATCTTTGCTTTGTGCCTGCGGCGGCGAGGATGTCAGTGTTGCCGAATCCGGAAGCGGCACCGTTTCCTCGACGGACAACCGCAAATTTTCCTACGGCCCCGCCGATTACGGCGAATTCCCCTACAAGGACAAAAAGCTCGATGCGAACGACGAAATAGTCATTCTCTGCGTCGAAACGGCTCGCCATACATACGGCGAACAGCAGTTTGCCTACGATCCGGAAAAGGACAGCAACGCCATCAACCATGCCGTCGGAATGCGCAACGATATGCTCCGCGAACAGTACGGTATCAGCTTCGATGTCATTCCCGTCAAATCTCCGTGCGAAGCTTCCGTGTCTGCCATACAGTCCGGCACCGCGGAATACGATATCATCTGCGATTCGGTCGACAGGCTTGCCGTCGGCGCGCTGAACGATCTTTATTCCTCCCTGGACGGCAAAATGGATTTTTCGCACCCGTGGTGGGATTCCGAAGCGAACGAAATGCTTTCGCTCGGCAACCGTCACTTCTTCCTGACGGGCGATGCCATACTCACGGATGACGACAACACCTACCTCACACTCTTCAATAAGGATATTTATGCAAAAAACGCCGATCTTTCGGCGCACGGCGATATTTACCAGATCGTTCGCGACGGCGATTTCACCATTGATCTTTATTACGAGATGTGCAAGCAGGTCTCCCATACCGATGAAAACGGTTCGTGGGGCTTCAATGCGACATACGGCAACCTTTCCCACTCCTACGGCGCGACGGTAATGATGAACGGCTGCAACGTGGCGACCGTCGGCAAGGACGAAAACGGCGATCTTCACATAAACGTGCTTGAAGCGCGCGCCGTCAACGCCTTCCAGAAGGTATACGATATCATGTCCGATAAGCAGAACACCCAGCGTGCCGAGCTTATAATCGGTCAGTCGCCCAACAACAAAAGCACCTACGGCTTTGCCGAGCTTGCCGAAATGTTCATAGAGGGCAGGGGCCTTTTCTACAACACCACAAGCTCCTCTATTTCCACACTCAAAGGCAAGCAGATGGGCTTCGATTTCGGCGTGCTTCCCATTCCGAAGTACGATACCGCACAGGAAAATTACTGCAACACCGTAAACCGTTATCATTCCTCCGCAATAGCGATCCCGAAGACGGTCACGGGAAGCAGATTTGATGATGTCGTGTTTGCTTTGCAGGCGCTCGGATTTTATAACAGCGATGTTATCCGTGCTTATTATCAGACAACGCTCCAGCTTCAGGCTGTCACGACGGATAACGATGCCGATATGCTCGATATCGTATACAACAACCGCTTTTACGATATCGGCGCGATCTACGGCTGGGGCACCGGCTCGCAGACACTTATAAACCTTTACGGTGCCGTTATCAACGATTCCACCAACACACTCGTTTCCCGCTGGGAAGCAATGCAGAGCGCTGTCGAGGATTCCATGCAGAAAACCATCGACGCTTACGCCGGCATTTCGTAAAGAGGTATCGTTCATATCATGATCAAACGCATTCTTGTTATCGCAGCAGCGGCGCTTGTCGCCTTTGCCGCGCTGCCGTTTTCCGCCGCGGCGGAGGGCAAAATCGTTTCGGAGGGCAAAAGCTACACCGTGGAATACTCCACGCCGGTCGAAAACGCCTACCCCAATCTTGCCTACACGCCCGAGGAAAAGCTTACCGACGGCAAAAAGTCATCCGCCGATTATAACGACAAAAACTGGCTCACGCTTTACCGTGGGACGAGCGTTTCCGTCACGATAGATCTCGGCGCGGAGCAGGCTGTTTCCCGCGTGACCTTCGGCGAGCTTCAGCTCAAAGCCTACGGCGTTTACTGCTCCCGATGGGCAAAGGTTTATGCCTCTGCGGACGGCGAAGCCTTCGGGCTTGTCGGCAGTGCGGAACACCCGGATTGGGTCATGTCGGATGCAAAAAGCCGCGTGGAATACGATATCGCCTTCGATGCCGTAAGGGCGCGGTATATCCGTGTCGTGTTTTCGAGCGATGTTTTCACCATGGTGGATGAAATATCCGTTTACGCAAGCGAAAGCAGCGGCATTTCCCCCATTCCCGCTCCGGAAAAGGAGGAGGAAAAGGGCTTTGTCGATTCCGAAAGCCTCGACGGTATCGGCAGCATCTGCCTGATGTATGTCAGCCACGGCTACACGCGTGAAACAATCAAGCCTTATATCGCATATGTTGATAAAAAGGGCGAGGTGAAGGACGGCTTCTTCGATTCGCTTCTCTTCCTTTCGATGCCCTCCACCGATTCCGAGGACGGACATATGCGCCAGGCGGATTTCGAAAAATACATCGATAACGTTCTCGGCAATGCCTTTTCCAATCTCGGCGCACTGGATTACACCTTCGGCGAGATAAAGGAATCCATCGGCTACGGCAAGGAGGATAAATACCCCGTGTTCGTCGCCATGCCGGATATCGGCGTGTTTACCGATGCATTCGGCGTTATAAACGGCAAAACTGTCACCTGCGCGGATTACGAATCGCGCGCGGCGGTCACGGAATGGTTCGTGGATCATTTCACCGAACGGTTCAATGCCGAAGGGTTCGAAAATGTCGAGCTCAAAGGCTTTTACCGCTTTGCCGAAAGCATAGAATATTCGCGTTCGCCCGATGAAGTCGCGCTTGCAAAGCATTTCACCGATTACTGCCGCGAAAAGGGCTTCAAATCCATTTGGATACCCTATTACAGCGCTGCCGGGATCGATGAAGCGCTCGGCTTCGACGCCGTCACCATGCAGAGCGGATATGCCTTTAACCCCGGTGCCGAAACCGGCGAGGCAAAGGCGGGCGTTACCGACAATTGCGCCGCCATATGCAAAAAGTACGGCATGGGTATGGAATTCGAGCTTGACCTGAACGTAAAGGGTTACAGCGAAAAATACCGCCAGTATATCCATTCCGCTTACCGGAGCGGGCTGATGGAAAACGGCGTGATGATGATGTACCAGGTCGGGGATCATCTCTTCAGGTGCTCCGAAAGCAGCACCCGCGCCGAACGCGAAATATACGATCTTACATATCAGTACTGCTCGGCGACATATGTCGAATATGCCCCCGTGATCGAAGGCGCGGAGCTTACCGTCGCCGCCGAAAGCTTCGGCAAGGGCAGGTTTAATGTTACGGATGAGGATACCCCCGTCGGTCAGCTCCGCGTGGCGGAGATCGAAAAGCCGGAGGGTATATATATCTCCGTCAGCGGCGACGGCATTTTCACTGTCGAAACCTACGGCAGCAAGCCCGGCACCTATATCACAAGATTTTCGGTGACAGACGG
>USHI01000122.1 GCA_900554405.1 uncultured Eubacteriales bacterium
AACGGCAGAAGCGAAACGGCATTCCGCCGACAGTATCGGTTTCCGGATCAGAAATCATGACTTCGCCCTCCGCGGCGAGCCGCCATTCCGGGGAAGCATCGAGATTTTCGAAATAAACGTCCTTTTCGAATACCTTCCCGAAGCGGGTGACATATGCAGTATCGCAGTAAGGCAGAAGCTGGCGGTATACGCTTGCCCCACCGATGACAAAGACATCGTTCGTATCGTAGTCGGCAAGCAGGGCGAACAGCTCCGAAGTCGAATGTGCCACGACAGCGCCCTCGGGCGCATAATCCGGTGAGGGGTTCAGAACGATGTTGACACGGTCTTTAAGAACACGCCCGTGCGGAAATGTTGCAAGCGTGTTGGAGCCGAGCACCACCACATGGTTTTTTGTCAGGCTCTGAAAATACCTGAGATCAGCCCTTACCCTTGCAAGCAGATTGCCCTTATTGCCTATCCCCCATTCGGGATCGACGGCAACGACAAGCTTCATAAAAACGCATTCCCCTTTCTGCGGCATTAAAATGCGGAAAGCCGGCTATTGCTCGGAACCGATATCATCGATGGATTTGGAAACATTGTGGGATATCGGCGTCCATTCCACCTTTTTGAACAGCGCGGCAATGGCGATAGGCGCATATGTGAGCATAAACAACGGGAAGGTGAAAAGCGACCTGACAATTTTGGAAGGAGGCGCATCTATGACATCCCATTCCGTCACTAATGTGACAAAGCCCACAACAAATATCAGCATATAGACAATGGAAGCAAAATACAGCAGCGGCAGAATACAGAATATGAAAAACACGATGAAGTTAGGGTGCTGAACCAGAACGGTTATGCCGTATATAAATTCGCCGAGACAGCAAAGCACCGAAAGAACGGTGAACATTATGGCGGGGAAAATCGTCATGAGCATATCATAGCAGGAAAATCTTCCGTGCAGAACGCCCTTGAAAAGACCTTTTTTGTATTTGCCGAAAACCTGGTAAAAGCCCTTTGACCAGCGCAGACGCTGGTTCCAGCTCTGTTTGAAGGTTTCGGGCTGTTCGTCGTAAACAACGGAACCGCCGCTGTAACCGATGGTTTCGCCGTCCACAGCCATTGCGACCGAAAATTCGACATCTTCCGTGAGCGTATGGTAGCACCAGCCGCCGTTCTTTTCGATCAGCTCGCGGCTGACGCAAAACCCCGTCCCGGAAATGGCGCAGGATGTACCGAGCCGCATTCTTGCATTGTTAAGATATTTCGCTTCGCGCAGGAACCAAAGAGAATAACCGGCGGTTATCCAGTTTGTACCGTAATTCTTGGAATTGCGATAGCTGGTGAGCGCCTTGTAGCCGCGGTTGAAATTGATGTTCATTTCCTTGAAGAAGTTTTTATCGACAAGGTTGTCGGCATCGAATACAACGTAAGCATCGCAATCGTTCTTTTCGGCGAGAAGGATCTTGAACAGATAATCAAGCGCATATCCTTTGCCGATAAGATTTGTATCGTTGCGCTCGATAACGCGGGCTCCGAATGAACGCCCGACATCCGCCGTTTTGTCCGTGCAATTGTCGGCGACAAGGAAAATCTCGAGCGATTCGGCGGGATAATCCTGCCTTTTGATGCTTTCGAGCAGGTTGCCGATAACGGCTTCCTCGTTTCTGGCACATATCACAACGCCGAACTTGTTGATCTTATCGCTCTTTATCGGGCGCGAATGATCTTTGCCGAGAAAAACATGGAATATGTAAAAGAATTGGTAGACGTAGCAAAGTGCAAATGCCGCGGTAAGCACGAGATTACAAATAAAAAATATATCCTTGACCGTCATCGCGCAGCTCCTTGAACATAATTATAGTCATGTAATTATACACTCCCGCGGCTGTTTTGTCAACCACTTTATGTTTTATCTGCCGTCAGATACGGGAAGCGATCTCCGAAAGAAATTCGTCCGTTGTCACGCTGCGTTTGTTTTCGAGCGAGGATACCGCAAAAAGATCCTTTGTCATAACGCCGGACTCTATCGCGGAAATGCAGGCCTTTTCCAATCGCGAAGCAAATTCGCAAAGCCGAGGCGTTTCGTCTATCTCGCCGCGCTTGCGCAGAGCTCCCGTCCAGGCAAAAATAGTCGCCACCGGGTTGGTGGAAGTGCTTTCCCCGCGGAGGTGCGCGTAATAATGCCTTTGAACCGTACCGTGTGCCGCCTCGTACTCATATACTCCGTCCGGCGAGACAAGAACGCTTGTCATCATCGCGAGCGAGCCGAATGCACTGGATATCAGATCGCTCATCACATCGCCGTCGTAATTCTTGCACGCCCATATAAAGCCGCCCTGCGAACGCATAAGCCTTGCGGCTGCATCGTCGATGAGAGTATAGAAATATGTAATACCCGCTTCCCTGAATTTTTCCTCATACTCATTTCTGAATATTTCCGCGAAAATATCCTTGAACCGATGATCGTATGTTTTGCTTATGGTATCCTTTGCGGAGAACCATATATCCATACGCACGGAAAGCGCATAATTAAAGCAGCTCCTGGCAAAGCCTTTTATGCTTTCATCGGTATTGTGCATACCCTGGACTATTCCGTCGCCGTCGAACTCATGGATAAGCTTTCTTGTTTCGCCGCCGTTCTTGTCCGTGATAACAAGTTCCGCCTTTGCGCCTTTGGGTGCAGCGGCTTCGACCGCCTTGTATACATCCCCGTATGCGTGGCGTGCGATACAGATCGGCTTCTTCCATCCGGGAACATAGGGCGTGATCCCTTTCACAAGTATCGGCATACGGAAAACAGTACCGTCAAGTATCGCGCGTATGGTAGCGTTCGGACTTTTCCACATTTCTTTAAGCCCGTATTCGGTCATTCTTGCGGCATTCGGTGTTATCGTGGCACATTTGACTGCAACACCGTATTTTTTTGCCGCAAGCGCACTTTGTTCGGTTACGGCATCAAGTGTGGCATCACGGTTTTGCAGTCCGAGATCGTAATAATCGGTTGAAAGCTCGACATACGGGAGTATAAGCGTTTCTTTTATCTTTTTCCAGAGTATCCTTGTCATTTCATCGCCGTCCATTTCGACGATGGGATTTTTCATGACTATCCTGTTCATTTATCTGCTCCTTTCATGTACATGGGCAAGCCGCCCGCAAGCAGTATCGCCCTGTCGCGTTCGGAAAGCTCCAATATAAGCCGGACATTGCCGTGCTGCGTTTCCGCGATAACCTCCCCGCCGCTGCGGACAGCCTCGCGCAGGCCGCCGATAACAAGCTTTTCACCGAGCGGGATCCTGCCGTAATCCGCGGCGTTTTCGAAGCGGAGCGGTATTATTCCCGCATTGATAAGATTTGCCTTATGGATCCGGGCGAAGCTTTTTACGATAACAGCCTTCACACCGAGATAAAGCGGCACGAGCGCGGCGTGCTCGCGTGAGCTGCCCTGCCCGTAATTATCGCCGCCTATAATGATCCCGCCGCCCTTTTCCTTTGCACGTTCGGGGAATCCGGGATCGCAAACGGTGAAGCAAAAACGCGAAAGATAAGGAATGTTGGAACGATACGGAAGTATGGAAGCGCCAGCCGGCATGATATGGTCGGTGGTAATATTGTCGCCGACCTTGAGAATACATTCCGCTTCGAGTTTTTCCTCCACGGGGCTGCCCTTCGGAAAAGGCTTTATATTCGGGCCTCTTTCGACCGTCACGGCTTCCGCGGCAGATACATCAAGAGGCGGTATTATCATGTTGTCATTGATGCAAAATCTATCCGGCAGCGCGGCGGAAACGCTTATACCGGCACTGCGCGGGTCGGTAAGAACGCCTGCAACAGCCGAAACGGCAGCCGTTTCGGGGCTTACAAGGTATATACCCGCATCGGCAGTACCGCTCCTGCCCAAAAAGTTGCGGTTGAACGTACGCAGACTAATGCCGGCGCTTTCGGGCGATTGCCCCATACCGATGCAGGGGCCGCAGGCGCATTCGAGTATTCTTGCGCCGCTTGCGATGATATCCTCCAGAAGTCCGTCCCGCGCAAGCATTTGCAGTACCTGTTTCGAACCGGGCGAAACGGTGAGGCTGACACCCTCCGCGACCGTTTTGCCTTTAAGAACGGCGGCGACCTTTTTCATATCCGCATATGAAGAATTGGTACAGGAGCCGATACACACCCGGGGTATTTTTCGGTCCCCG
>USHI01000123.1 GCA_900554405.1 uncultured Eubacteriales bacterium
CCCGCCACCGCTCCTGCCGGCACCGTTGCCTGCAAGTTCTGGGGTCTCGGCTCGGACGGTACCGTCGGCGCCAACAAGAACTCCATCAAGATTATCGGCGACCATACCGATAAATACATCCAGGCTTATTTCTCCTACGATTCCAAGAAATCCGGCGGTATCACGGTTTCGCACCTCCGCTTCGGCGATAAGCCCATCCGCTCCACCTACCTTATTTCCCATGCGGA
Organism: uncultured Eubacteriales bacterium; assembly: GCA_900554405.1. GTDB lineage: Bacteria > Bacillota > Clostridia > Oscillospirales > CAG-382 > Coliplasma. The sequence continues at coordinate 228 of USHI01000123.1, forward strand.
TTTCGTTGCCTGCCACAATCCCGCGTATGTACATCTTTACGATGTTACCGAGGATCTCAAAAAGGGCGGCACCTTCCTGCTGAACTGCCAGTGGAAGCCCGAAGAGCTCGATGAAAAGCTCCCCGCCAAGGTCAAGAGAGACATTGCCACCCGCAAGGTCAACTTCTACACCATCGATGCAATCTCCATCGCGCGTGAGATCGGTCTCGGCAACAGGACGAACACCGTTCTCCAGAGCGCATTCTTCACGCTTGCCAATATCATTCCTTCCGAGGAAGCAATAGGCTACATGAAGAAGGCGGCTTACAAGAGCTTTGCCAAGAAGGGCGAAGCCATTGTCAACATGAACTACGCCGCTATTGATGCCGGCGCAAACGCCTTTACAAAGATCGACGTTCCCGCCGAATGGGCAAATGCCGTCGATTCCGACACTCACGAAGCCGAGCTTGAAGGCCGCAAGGAAGTTGTCGATTTCGTCAAGAACATACTCAAGCCCGTCAACGCTCAGAAGGGCGATACGCTCCCCGTTTCCGCCTTTGTCGATGCTGCGGACGGCACCTTCCCGCAGGGCACTGCCGCTTACGAAAAGCGCGGCGTTGCCGTGGATGTTCCCAACTGGAACCCCGAAAACTGCATTCAGTGCAACTTCTGCTCGCTTGTCTGCCCGCACGCCACGATCAGACCGATCGCGCTCACCGATGCTCAGGCTGCGGAACACCCCGATTTCAAGCTTCTCCCGATGACAGGTATGCCCGGATATAAATTCGGCATAACCGTTTCCGCTCTCGACTGCCTCGGCTGCCAGAGCTGTGTTCAGATCTGCCCGGGCAAGAAGGGCGAAAAGGCGCTCACCATGGCTCCTATTGCCGGTCAGCTTCAGTATCAGAACGCGTTCGACGAAAGCTACAAGTATTCCGACAACGCGGAAGTGCTTGCAAAGTTCAAGCCCGAAACCGTCAAGGGCAGTCAGTTCAAACAGCCGCTGCTCGAGTTCTCCGGTGCCTGCGCCGGCTGCGGCGAAACTCCTTACGCCAAGCTTATAACCCAGCTCTTCGGCGACAGAATGTTTATCGCCAATGCGACAGGCTGTTCCTCCATCTGGGGCGGCTCCGCACCCTCCATGCCGTACACCGTCAACAAGAAGGGCCACGGCCCCGCATGGGCGAACTCCCTGTTCGAGGATAACGCCGAATTCGGTCTCGGTATGGCTCCCGCCGTCAATGCACGCAGGGCAAGACTTGCCGAAACCATCAAGGAGCTTTCCGTTGCCGATTGCGCACCCGCGGAAGCAAAGGAAGCAGCTCTTGAATGGCTCGACGGCAAGGACGATGCCGAAAAGTCCAAGGCAGCCGGCGAAAAGCTGCTTGCCGCACTTAACGCCTGCTCCTGCAACGGCGAAAAGAAGCAGTTCATTCTTGAAAATTCCGACCTGCTCACAAAGAAATCCATGTGGATCTTCGGCGGCGACGGTTGGGCATACGATATCGGCTTCGGCGGTCTCGACCACGCTATCGCTTCCGGCGAGGATATAAATATCTTCGTGTTCGATACCGAGGTTTACTCCAACACCGGCGGACAGGCATCCAAATCCACTCCTACCGGCTCCGTTGCGAAGTTCGCCGCAGCAGGTAAAACAATGAAGAAAAAGGATCTTGCCGCTATCGCAATGTCCTACGGCTATGTCTATGTCGCACAGGTCGCCATGGGCGCCGATTACAACCAGTGCATCAAAGCGATAACCGAAGCGGAGAAGTACCACGGTCCTTCCATCGTTATCGGCTAAGCTCCCTGTATCAACCACGGCATAAAGAAGGGTCTCGGTACGAGTATGCTCGAAACCAAGGCTGCCGTTGCCGCCGGATACTGGTTCAACTTCCGTTATAACCCCGAACTTGCTCTCGAGGGCAAGAATCCCTTCGTGCTCGACAGCAAGGAGCCCACGACCTCTTACAAGGACTTCATCAAGACCGAAACGAGATACAGCTCGCTCGGCATATCCTTCCCCGAAAGGGCTGAAAAGCTCTTCGATACTGCCGAACAGCAGGCGAAGGATAAATACAGAGCCCTTAAAAAGAGAGCCGAGATAATAGAATAATCAATCGCGATAATCGCCTGCCGCACAACGGGTACGGAAGTTCCCCCCGCCCGCACAACGGGTCCGCCCGCCGTGCGGCGGGCGTATGCGACGACGGAGGATAATAATGCATTACGAACCGAATAAAAACAAACGCACAGTTTCCGGCATTTCGCTTCTTGCCGCCGCGATCGCTTTGACCGTTCTTGTTTCGACAGTGTTTGCGCTTGCGCAGTTCAGATCGCCAAAAAGCGAGGAAAGCGCCGCAGAATCGTCCGCGCCCGCTCCGCAGCAGGATGAATCCTCGCAGGAGCAGAGCACGCCGAATGTACACGAACCGGGCAAGGATACCTATTATTCCAAGCTGATACTCGAAGAAACCGCGTTTTCCAACAGCGATGTCGTAAACGGCAGCCTGGCGGTGATAACCGGTTCCGGCGATAAGTTCCCGACGATTGACGAAACAAAAAAAGCGGCTATCTCCCGCCTGAAAACCGGCAATGTTTACGGGCTTTCGACAACGGCGCTCGTCGATTATGAATCGGCGATCAAAGCGGTGGACAGCTTCCTTGTCGCGTTCGATGCTCAAAGCGTCAAAAACAGCGGGCTGATCATAAACCGTGCCTACACAAGGCCGGATACCATCGGCAGCCATCCCGAATTTGCCGATCTTACGACCGGGTATTCCGTGGAGCTTGCGCTTTACAACACGAACAACAAATTCACGGACGAGGGATTCAAATTCCTCCCGGAGCAGTGCTATAAATACGGTATCATTCAGCGTTACCCGGAGGGCAAGGAGGCGCATACGAGCGTCGCTCCCTCGGCAACGATATACCGTTATGTCGGGCTTGCCCACAGCTGGTATATGAATTACTATAACCTCTGCCTGGAAGAGTATATGGACAAGCTCCGCACGGAAAGGCTTATCGAGTATAAAAGCGAGCTTGAATCGAATGTGGAATATATCATTTATTATGTCGAAGCGAACGGCTCCGGCAACACTACGAATATTCCCATCCCCTCCAATGCGAATTATACATACGAAGTCTCCGGCGACGGCAGCAGCGGCTTTATAGTCACGGTCAGATATCCGCTTGCCTGAAAAAGCAAATAAAAAAAGTATCCGCAAAAGGCGTAAAAGCTTTTTGCGGATATTTGTTTTTTCAGCCTGCATCCCCGCGCCGTATCCTGCCGGTTATCGCGGCGGTAAAGATCGGAACGGCGATATATGCCGCAAGCACGATAATGGTAAACGCTTTCGGCGATGCCGAATACAACGCCTGTATCGGCGATATCGGAATATTGTACGGCTCCCGCAGGTTCATCAGATTCGTTCCGATAATGCGGTTGAGCGCAATGGCGACAATACCGAACAGGGATATATACACCGTGTAGGATATCCAGCCGAACAGCGTGAGCTGCCTTTTGCGGTGGAACAGCATAAGGCCGATGAATATCATGAGCGAGTGGAAAAGCATACTGAAAACCGAAAGGAAATGCCATATCGGATAGCTCATCAGCGAGGTGGTGGGGAATATCATAGCCCGGCAAGCGGTGCCGCAAACGCGATATAGGTTTCCGCCGCTTTGCCGACAGCTCCGTCGCAAAAACGGTACAGCCAGAGCGAAACTGTGAATATCGAGCAGAAGGAAAGCGGTATCCATGCGTCGGGCGCGGGTGAGCCGTAATAAAAGGCGTGCCCGATCTTTACACATTCAAGCAGGGTAAGTATCACTGCGGCGGCAAGGGCGAGCTTGTGGATGGGG
>USHI01000124.1 GCA_900554405.1 uncultured Eubacteriales bacterium
TATCCGATGTCGGCGTTATCGCCCTGCGGGAATAAACGCCGTTTGCGAGATATTCGCCCGTCCCCTTTGCAAGGAAGGCACTCGATTCGAAATAGCATTCGCCGTCGTTCCCGAAGGGGGCAAGAACGCGGTAATCCTCTGTCTGGCTCTGCATATCGGCAGGCTCGAGCTCCTCCGTGAATATGCCCATGCCTACGACGACATAAGCCTTGTTATCCGCCTTTTCGAGCTGCTTTGCCACGGCATTGGTATAACCGTAGCCGTATGCCATCGGGAAGAGTATATCCAGCCAGCCGTTTTCGAGCCATTTTATATAATCCTGGTAAAGCGTGTTCTTTGCGACCGTCGGATCCGCCCCGACATCGGCGGAAAGCAGGCAGCCGGGGCGCACCTCATCCACGAGCTTGCGCATCCGCATAACGAATTCGGTGACCTGATCGCAGCGGAACTGCACCCAATCCTTCCAGTAAGAGGCGGTCTTGTCGTATTTCGGACGTACACCGTATTTTTCCTCAAAAGCATCCAACGCGCCCTTGTTGTAGCCGAGATCATACGTTCCGCCGCTTTCGAAATAGCGGATATAATCGAGCTGGAAGCCGTCGATATCGTAGTTTTCAAGAATATAGCGGTAATTGGAAAGCAGGAATTCACGCACCTCCTCGTTGGAGGGGTCGAGCATCATGTAACCGAGCGTGGCTGCTTTGTCGCCGTTGCTCGAAACCGAGAGCCATTCCGGCTTTTTCTTGCCGACGCTCAGATAAGCGTTGGAGCTTGTCTCGTCGCCGCAATAAAAAATCGGCAGCCAGAGGTGAAGTTCCATCCCGCGCTTGTGGCAGGATTCGAGGTATGCCGCAAGCACGTCGAATCCGTTGAACTTCGGGTTCTGGGCAAAAAGACTGCCCTTCGGCATCGGCAGGATAAACGTGCAGTCGTATATCGTTTCGATACAGAGCGTGTTTATACCGTTATTGTAAAGCGTTTCGACATATTCGTCGACTTCGGCAGCCGTTTTCTGCGTGGGACGTATCCACACGCCGCGGTATTCGACCGTGCGGCTTTCGGAAAGCGAAAGCTCGCACTTTGTGATATCCACGCGCAGCTTTGCGCATTCGGAAGCGAACTTTTCCCCGTCGCCCCCGCGGACAAGCTCGGCTTTGAGCGCGGCAAAGCGAGATTCGATATCCTTCACCGCATTTTCAGCCGCCTGCACGTCGATATTCAGGAACTGCTCCTTTGCGACCGCAAGCCTTTCGCCGAGTGCCGAAACGAGCGCTTCATATTCGTACTGCGCCGCTTCCGCATCATAGGTGAACGTCACCTTGCCGTCCGCATCCGAAACGGTGACCTTCATCCCCAGCTTTATGTTCGCTTTGAGCCAATCGACGTTCTTGCCGTGACCGCTCACGACAAAGCTGCCCGCCGCAGCGGGGACAAGGCTGTCGTTCCCGCCCATCGCGGTAACTATACCGCCGGTGACCGTTACCTCATAGCCCCAGTTGTTTGTCGCCGTGCGGGTGCCCGCCTTATCGTAAATTATCACGTTATCGGTATAACGCGCGGTGTTCCTGCCATGGAAGGCAAGAGACAGCGTGTAAAATTCGCTTTTTTCAATCGGTTCGTCCGAAACGGTTATCATAAGTCCCTCACTTACTTCAACATAATCTCCGACCCTGATATTTTCTTCCAGCCATTTACCGGGCTGCTTGCCGCCCTCCTCTTCGTTATGGCCGGAAAGCACAAAGCCGTTTTCGGGGATAGCAAGATTCCCCTTCCCGACGGCGGTACACACCCCGCCGGAAACGGCGACTTCATAGCCCCATTCGTTTGTCCCGGTGGTCTTGCCGCGTTCGGAAGTGTATACTATAAGCTCGCCGCTGCCGCGGTCGGTGTTTTTCTTATCCGCCTGCACGGAAACGAGCTTTGCCCCCGCGGTAACGGAAAATACGGGAAGGATACAGCCTATAAGCATGGCAAAGCATAGCGCGAACGCCGTTTTTTTCATGAATGTCATACCTCTCTTTTTATTATCGGTTCAGCGTGGTGATATCGAACGTGCCGAGCACATGGCGTTTCAGGTAAAGATAATCCGTCGCTCCCACGGTTTTTGCACCGGCAATATGCGCCGCTGCCGCTGCGGCGGGCGAAAGGTTCGCCGTGCCGAGCACATAACGTTTGAGGAAAAGGTAATCGGTCGCGTTTATCACGCCGTCGCCGTCCAGATCGCCGATAACGGCAAGCGCGAGCGCGGCTTCGGTCCCGCCGCAGGAAATATGCACCTCCGACCCGGTTTTCATACCGCCCTTCACCGTGACCTTCGCCCCGGCGAACATCGCGGAAATGCCGGCTTCGTCCGTGCCGATATCCACGCTGAGTATCCCGCCCGAAACGGTGCTCTGCGCGCGGCAGAGCCGGCGTGCGTTATCCAGCCGTTCCGCGGCATTAAGGATATTCGCGGCGTCCTTGCCGACCCCTGCCAGTGCCGATGCGACGGGAGCATACTCATCCGTACCGAGAATGTAACCGAGCGCATATTCACGCGCGGCAGCCGCAAGTGCCTTGCCGCTTTCGCCTCCGTCCTTTTCCGCAACGCGCGCAAGCTCGGTCGCGGCATTCGCCACGGATGTGCGCGACAGCGTGGGAGCGGGAGCAAATTCATTATAAACGCCGTTGCGGATATATCCTTCGCGGAATTTGGCAGTAAAAGCGTTGCCCTCGAATATCGCGGCGCCGTAGCAGCCATAGTGGTTCACGACCAAAAGCTGCAAATAGCATTCATAGGAACCGAGCTCGCCCTCGAAGGCGCCGATCCCGGGCACGACCGCGCATTTGCCGGCAGCCGCCTCAATATAAGGCCCGCAATATTCCTCCGGCGCACCGAGCCCGTATGTCATCGGGTGGACTATATCCAGCCAGCCGTTGCGGATCCAGGTAAGCACATCCTGATACATGCGGTAAGGCGCGGTGGAGCTGTCCATCGCGGCATCCGCGGAAAGCAGCAGCGAGGGTTTTACCCTGCGGACCATTTCGTGCACCTTTCCGACAAAGTCCGTCACATAGCCCGCACGGATATTGCACCAATCCTCCCACCATTCGGCATCCGGATCGAACCCCGGTGCAAAGCCGTGCTTTGCGGTGAATTTTTCGGAGGCGGCGCTGAAATAGCCCCAATCGTCATAATAGCCGTAATCCGGATAGCGGATATAATCGAGCTGGAGCGCATCCACATCGTATTTTTTGATAAAGTATTCGAAAAGCTCAAGCAGAAGCTTTGCCGTTTCGGGGTTGGAAGGATCCAGAAAAACGTTGTTGTCGCCCGGGGCATCCGGCACGACATTGCCGTTTTGATTTTTCAGGAACAGATCCGGGCGGGTCTTATAAAGCCCGTTTTCGTTGGTGGAATAGCCGTCGTGGAACACGGTCATCCAGGCGTGCAGCTCCATCCCGCGCTTGTGGCATTCCTCGATATAAGCGGAAAGCACGTCAAAGCTGCCGAAATCCCCGTTCTTCGTGAACACACTGCCCTCCGGCAGATCGAAGATATAGCCGGTGCCGTAATGCGTTTCGAGCATTATGGTATTTGCGCCGAGCTCGTAAAGCTTCTGCACATATTCGGCGACGGCGGCGCGTGTCTTTTGCGAAGGGCGCACCCACACGGCGCGGTATTCGCTGCCGGTACTGCCGGCGGCGCGCAGGCTGCCGATATCCTCCGCGATCTTTTCGTGCGCGGCAAGAAATTCGGCTTCCGTGCCGCTTTTTGCAAGCTCCGCGGCGGAATCGAGCGCATCGGTGATCCTGTCGTACAGCTCCGTGCAGGCGGCAAAATCGATATTGCGCGAATCCCTTTCGGAAGCTTCGGCGATCTCATATGCCTCGTCCGCGGCTTCGCTGTCGGCATAAAGCATACTTTCGGCATCGTATACGACATATACGGTATTATCGGCGGCGTTGAATTCCGCCTTCATGCCGACGCATAGCTTGGCAAGCACTTCATCCGCACCGGCGCCTTTGCCGCTGATGATAAAGCCCCGCGAGGGTATCAT
>USHI01000125.1 GCA_900554405.1 uncultured Eubacteriales bacterium
GCGCTTGACAAGATCGAGCCGATGCAGCAGGCTGACTTTGAAGGTCTTATGGAGGCTTTGAAAGGCATGCCCGTTACGATCCGTTTCCTCGATCCGCCGCTCCATGAATTCGTTCCCACCGAAAAAGAAGACATCGAACTTCTTGCCAAGTCGACCGGTAAGACGGTTAAACAGGTAAAGGAAATCTGCGATTCGCTCCACGAATTCAACCCGATGATGGGCCACAGAGGCTGCCGCCTTGCAGTTACCTACCCGGAAATCGCAAGAATGCAGACAAGCGCCGTTATACGCGCCGCAATAAACGTAAAGAAGAAGCACCCGGATTGGGAGATAGTTCCCGAGATCATGATCCCGCTTGTCGGCGACAGCAAGGAATTCCGTTTTGTGAAGAATATCGTTGTCGAAACTGCCGAAAACGAGATCAAAGCCTCCGGCACGGAGCTTGAATACGAGGTCGGCACGATGATCGAGATTCCCCGTGCCGCTCTTACCGCGGACGAGATCGCCAAGGATGCCGATTTCTTCTGCTTCGGCACGAACGACCTTACCCAGATGACTTTCGGCTTCTCCCGCGATGATGCAGGCAAGTTCCTCGAAAGCTATTACAAACAGAAGATATTCGAAAGCGACCCCTTTGCTAAGCTCGACAGAGCCGGCGTGGGCAAGCTGATGGATATGGCAATCAGGCTCGGCAGGCCGGTGAACCACAAGCTTCACATCGGTATCTGCGGCGAACACGGCGGCGATCCTTACTCCGTCGAATTCTGCAACGAGCTCGGGCTGGATTATGTTTCCTGCTCGCCCTTCCGCGTTCCGATCGCAAGGCTTGCGGCAGCGCAGGCGGCATTGAAGCGCAAAAACGGCTGATAACCGTCATAACATAGCGGAAAGCGGCTTATACCGCTTTCCGCTTTCCGATAAATACGAACACCCGCGAAGGAGCGATCCGATGAATCTCGAAGGCATTTTTTATACCGAAAGGAAGCAGCGCAGTACATTTATGCGCCGCAATTTTACGGCTTTGCTGTTTTCCGGGCTCGTGCTGATACTGTATTATGCCTTTCAGTATATAGTGATCCTGTGCGCGGGATATTTTACGGAGCTCTTCCCCGCAACGGTGCGCGGATACCTGCTGTTTCGGATGCTGCTTTACGCCTGCCCGATATTGCTTGCGGCGCTTTGCGGCAAGCTTATGTTCCTGCACCTTTATAAAGTTTACCCCGCCGAAAAGCGCGCTTGCGGTCTGCCCCGAAAACCGCTGCTTTATATATTCGGTTCTGTCGGTGTAGGATATATCGTTTCTTTGACGATAAACATATTATTCGGCGATCTGCTGGAACGGTTCGACACCGGAAGCGGCATTCCCGCCGGCGCGGAAAGCGACCCTGTCGCCATTGTTCTCTCCTACGTCTATATCGCCGTTCTCCCGGCGATACTCGAAGAGCTGCTGTTCCGCGGGACAATCCTGAAAGCGCTTCTCCCCTACGGAAGGCGGGGCGCGCTGATAATATCCTCCCTGCTGTTCGGGGCGCTGCATATCAACCCGGGCACGATCGTTTTCGCTTCGGTATTCGGATATCTGCTCGGGCTGGCGTATGAATATACCGGCAGCATAAAGCTGACTGTGCTGATACACTTCCTGAACAACGCGCTTTCCGTGACAATGACCTTCCTCGGCGATTCCGAAGGCGGGAGCGCGGTACTTGTCCCGCTTGTATGGGGGCTGCTGATACTCGGTATAATCTTCATCGTTTACTATTCCCGCCGCGGGCTCGGCGCACCGGCGGTAAAGCTCGGGAGCGACTGCGCGCCGAAATACACGCTGAATGCGGCAAAGTACTGCCTTTTTGCCGCCGTCAACCCGGCAATACTCATACTTCTTTGCTTTGTCGGATGGCAGATATCGCTTTATCTGCGGTGACACGGCACTTTTTCATGCTGATATGATAAAAGACGACAATTATTTCATGAAACGCGCGCTTGCCCGTGCAAAAGCCGCAGCCGCGGCGGGAGAGGTTCCTGTCGGCGCCGTAATAGTCAAGGACGGCGAAATTATCGCCACCGGGCGGAATATGCGCGAATCGAAGCACAACGCACTGCACCATGCAGAGGTCATCGCCATAGATCGCGCCTGCAAAAGGCTTAAAGCCTGGCGGCTTTCGGGATGTACGCTTTATGTCACCGTCGAACCCTGCCCCATGTGCGCCGGCGCAATTATAAATTCACGCATACCGCGGCTCGTGTTCGGATGCTATGATTACAAAGCCGGTGTATACGGCAGTGTTTTCAACATACGCGACTACGCATTCAACCATTATTACGATGTCACCGCGGGCGTTATGGAGCGCGAATGCGCGAAAGCAATGTCGGATTTCTTCGCCGACCTGCGCAAAAAATCAAAAGCCGAAAAGGAGCTTCCAAAATGAAAACAAAGGCTGTTATTTCCGTTACGGGAAGGGACAATGTGGGCATTATCGCCAAGGTAAGCGCTCTCTGCGCGAAATACGGAGCGAATATAATCGATATTTCCCAAACCGTGCTGAAAGATTATTTTGCGATGATAATGATCGTCGAGATCGACGGGCTGAACATAGAATTCACCGATTTCGTGGATATTGCCGCTGCGCTCGGGCGCGAAAACTCGCTCGACATACATACGATGCACGAGGATATCTTCGATTCCATGCACAGGATATAAAGAGGCGCGCGATGTTCGAAACAAAGGATATACTCGAAACCATCAGCATGATACGCGAGGAAAACCTCGATATCCGCACCGTGACGGCGGGGATATCGCTTTTCGACTGCGTAAGCGACGATAAATCGCGCCTGCTGGCAAATATTTACGACAAAATAACCCATACGGCGGAAAGACTTGTTTCCGAATGCGACAGTATAGAAAAAATGTACGGCATTCCGATAATCAACAAGCGCGTCGCGGTGACTCCCATATCGCTTATCGGCGGAAGGCTCGACCGCGACGGATACATCGAAGCCGCAAAAACGCTCGACCGCGCCGCAGCGGAGCTCGGGATAAACTTTATCGGCGGGTTCGGCGCGCTCGTCCACAAGGGCGCCGCAAGGGGCGACAGGGAGCTTATGCTTGCGATCCCGCAGGCTCTTGCGGAAACCGAAGCGGTCTGCTCCTCCGTGAATGTCGCCACTACCAAGGCGGGCATAAACATGGATGCGATCGCCGAAATGGGCAAAATCATAAAAGAGACGGCATATTTAACTCGTGACAAGGGCTCTATCGGCTGCGCAAAGCTCGTTGTTTTTGCAAACGTGCCGGAGGACACCCCCTTTATGGCGGGTGCCTTCCACGGCACGGGCGAACCGGATGCGATAATCAACGTGGGCGTTTCGGGGCCGGGCGTTGTCGGCGCCGCCGTGAGGCGCGCGGGCGATTGCAGCCTTAGCGAGCTTGCGGAGGTTATCAAAAAGACATCGTTCAAGATAACACGCGTCGGTCAGCTTGTCGCCAGAGAGGCATCAAGGCGGCTCGGGATACCGTTCGGGATCGTGGATCTTTCGCTTGCTCCTACGCCGGCGATCGGCGATTCCGTTGCCGATATACTCGAAAGCATGGGGCTCGAAACCTGCGGGGCGCACGGAACGACGGCAGCGCTCGCCATGCTGAACGATGCCGTGAAGAAGGGCGGCGTTATGGCTTCCTCGCACGTCGGCGGGCTTTCGGGCGCATTTATTCCGGTTTCGGAGGATGCGGGCATGATCGCCGCAGTAAACAAGGGCGTGCTTTCAGTCGAAAAGCTGGAAGCGATGACATCGGTCTGCTCCGTCGGACTGGACATGATAGCGGTTCCGGGCGATACCGACGAAGCCGTAATATGCGGCGTGATAGCCGACGAAATTTCCATCGGTGTCGCGAACACGAAAACCACCGCGGTCCGTATAATACCCGCATACGGAAAGGGCGTGGGGGAAAGCATTGATTTCGGCGGGCTGCTCGGAACGGCGC
>USHI01000126.1 GCA_900554405.1 uncultured Eubacteriales bacterium
CCCCCTGCCATACTTTTTTCGGACGGCGATACCGTAGGCGCGGTGCTTGACCGTAACGGACTGCGCCCCTCGCGCTATTATATAACAGACGATAACACGCTTATTTTATCCTCCGAGGTGGGCGTGCTTGATATTCCCGCAGAGCATATTGTTAAAAAAAGCCGCTTAGAGCCGGGCAAAATGCTGCTTGTGGATACGGCGAAAAAGCGCATTATATCCGATGAAGAGTGTAAACACTATTACGCCACAAGAAAGCCCTACGGCGAGTGGCTCGACCAGAATTTAGTGCGGCTTTCCGACCTTAAAATGCCTAACTGCCGCATAGAGCGCTATGATTCAAAGACCCGCGACAGGCTATACAAGGCATTTGGTTACACCTATGAGGACGTGCGCAACGCCATTATTCCTATGGCGAAAAACGGCGCTGAGGCTACCGCCGCAATGGGTACGGATATTCCGCTTGCAATGCTTTCCGATAAGCATCAGCCGCTTTTCAATTACTTTAAACAGCTTTTCGCACAGGTTACCAATCCGCCTATCGACGCTATCCGCGAGGAGGTTGTAACCGATACCTGCGTTTATGTGGGTTCAGACGGTAACCTGCTGAACGAGACCGCCGCAAACTGCGGGGTTTTGGAACTGCCTAACCCTATAATAACCTCTGCCGAGCTGGTAAAAATAAAGGCTATAAACCGCCCAGGCTTTAAGGTGGAAACGGTTTCCTTGCTTTATTACACAAACACGCCGCTTGAGCGCGCGCTCGATCACCTGTTTGTGGAGTGTGACCGCGCTTACAAAAAAGGCGCTAACATACTCATACTTTCCGACCGCGGCGTGGATAAAACGCACGCGGCGATACCTTCGCTTCTTGCCGTTTCCGCGGCGGCAAAGCAGCTTTCCGCACGCGGCGGCAAAAAGCCCGCCTCCGTTATACTCGAAAGCGGCGAGCCGCGCACAGTGCATCACTTTGCCGCGCTGCTCGGCTACGGCGCCTGCGCCGTGTGCCCGTATCTTGCGCATGAAAGCATACGAATGCTTGTTTCGAACGGCGCACTCGAAGGCGATGCCGCGGCGGCAATAGAAAAATACGATTCGGCAATGCTCGGCGGGATCGTGAAGATCGCCTCCAAAATGGGCATTTCCACGGTTCAGTCATATCAGTTCGCGCAGCGGTTCGAGGCTGTCGGGCTGGATAGCGGGCTTGTCGAAAAATACTTCCCCGAAACGGCCTGCCCTGTGGGCGGCGTGGGGATATCGGATCTGGGCGCGGACGTTCTCTTCCGCCATGCGCACGCCTTTGACCCCAACGCCGATCTTACTCCGGAAAGCCCGGGTATGCACAGGCTGCGCTCCGGCGCGGGGGCGGAAGATCACTTATATTCCCCGAGGGCGATCGTTGCCCTGCGCGAGGCGACACATAGCGGCGATTACGAAAAATTCCTTGAATATTCGCGCATTGTAAACGATGAAAACAAGCCGCACACGCTCCGCGGGCTGCTGGATTTCAAATATGACGAAAACGGCGGGATCCCGATAACGGAGGTAGAGCCGGAAGAAGAAATAGTAAAGCGCTTCAAAACGGGCGCAATGTCGTACGGCTCCATTTCCTACGAGGCGCATACCTGCATGGCAATCGCGATGAACCGCCTGGGCGGCAAATCGAACAGCGGCGAGGGCGGCGAGGCGCCCGAACGCTACGGCACCGAAATGAACAGCGCGATAAAGCAGGTCGCTTCCGGCAGGTTCGGGGTGACAAGCGCTTATCTTTGCAGCGCAAAGGAGATCCAGATAAAAATGGCGCAGGGCGCAAAGCCCGGCGAGGGCGGGCATCTCCCCGGAAAGAAGGTTTACCCGTGGGTGGCGGCAACGCGCTATTCCACCCCCGGTGTTTCGCTCATATCCCCGCCGCCGCACCATGATATTTATTCCATCGAGGATCTTGCGCAACTCATATACGATCTTAAAAGCGCGAACAGGGGCGCAAACGTCACCGTAAAGCTCGTTTCGGAGGACGGTGTCGGCACGATAGCCTCCGGCGTTGCCAAGGCGGGTGCGGACGGAGTGCTCGTTTCCGGGTTTGACGGCGGTACCGGCGCCGCGCCCAAAAGCTCCATTCACAATGCCGGGCTCCCGTGGGAGACCGGTGTCGCGCAGGCGCACCGCGAGCTTGTCGCAAACGGGCTGAGGCACAGGGTGCGGCTCGAAACCGACGGCAAGCTGATGACGGGACGCGATGTCGCGGTGGCGTGTATGCTCGGCGCAGAGGAATTCGGCTTTGCCACGGCGCCGCTCGTTTCGATGGGCTGCGTGATGATGCGGGTGTGCAATCTGGACACCTGCCCCGTCGGCATAGCAACACAGAATCCGGAGCTTCGCAGGCGCTTCTGCGGCAAACCGGAATATGTAATGAACTTTATGCTCTTTGTGGCACGGGAGCTGCGTGAGATAATGGCGCGGCTGGGCGTGAGGACTGTCGGCGAGCTTGTGGGCAGAAGCGACCTGCTCGTGCAGAGAATAAGCACGGACGAACGGCTTGCCGGTGCGGAGCTTTCCGCGCTTGTCGGCAGCAACGCAAACGAGCATTACGAACAGGGCTACGGCTTCGACTTCCGCTTCGGGAGCACCCCGGATGTCACGGCGCTCATACCCGCGTTCGAGCCCTGTTTCGAAAGAAACGAAAAGCATTCCGAAAGCCTGAATGTAAAGAGCACCGACCGCGCTTTCGGGACAATACTCGGTTCGGAAATAACGCGCCGCTTCGGCAGCACGCTCGAACCGGGCGCATATACCGTGAACTGCCGCGGAAACGGCGGGCAATCCTTCGGCGCGTTTATCCCGAAGGGGCTTTCGATATCGCTCTGCGGCGATGCGAACGATTATTTCGGCAAAGGGCTTTCGGGCGGCAGGCTTGCCGTGTTCCCGGAGCCTACTGCCGCCTTCGATGCGCACGATAACGTTATCATCGGCAATGTCGCGCTTTACGGTGCGACCGGCGGCGAGGCATATGTGTGCGGTGTCGCCGGCGAACGCTTCTGCGTGCGCAACTCGGGCGCTGTCGCGGTTGCCGAGGGCTGCGGCGACCACGGCTGGGAATATATGACGGGCGGTATCGCCGTCATACTCGGCAAAACCGGGCGCAATTTCGCCGCGGGGATGAGCGGAGGCGTAGCATATGTTTTCGATGAGGACGGCTGCTTCGGTGCGCGCCTGAACGGCGAGATGGTCACCGTTTCGCATATAACCGAAAGCGAAGAGGCAGAAAGGCTGCGCGGTATTATCGCCGACCATGTCGCCGCGACCGGCTCAGAGTTCGGTCGGCGGCTGCTTGACGATTTCGAAAACGGTATCAAAAAATTCGTGCGGCTGATGCCCAAGGATTACGGGCGCATGGTGGAAGCGACAAAGCGCTTCGAGCGCGAGGGCTTTTCTCACGAGGAAGCCGAGATGAAGGCGTTTTCCGAAACGCACGGTTGAAAAGGAGGGTAAGCGAACAATGGGAAAGCCTACGGGATTTCTGGAATTTCAAAGAGACGTCGCCCCCTGCCGTGCGCCGGGTGAACGCGTGCTCGATTTTTGCGAATTCAAAAAAGCGCTCGGCACACAGCCGCGGCGCGAACAGGCGGCAAGATGTATGAACTGCGGCGTTCCGTTCTGCCAGAGCGGCGAAAAATTCGGCCGTGCGGTGAGCGGCTGCCCGCTGCATAATCTTATACCCGAATGGAACGACCTGATTTATAAGTGCAGGGATAAGGAAGCCCTTGCCCGGCTTACAAAGGTGAACCCCTTTCCGGAATTTACCGGGCGGGTATGCCCCGCGCTCTGCGAGGCGGGCTGCACCTGCGGTCTGAACGGAGAACCCGTGACCGTGCGGGATAACGAGCTTTACCTTTCCGAATACGGCTTCGGTGCGGAGCTGATCCGCCCCTGCCCGCCGGAAAAGCGCAGCGGAAGGAAGGTCGCCGTTATCGGCTCC
>USHI01000127.1 GCA_900554405.1 uncultured Eubacteriales bacterium
TGCCAGCCGCAGTAAGACGTTCCTTTATATGCAACTGTCAGAACATATTCGCGCAAAATCCCGCCACCTCCGAAAAGGGTATCCTGTCGAAAAAGAACATCAAAACGGTGAGCACGGTGAACCCGCCGAGGAATATCCAGTCGGCGGCGCGGGTCTTCATCACCTTAAGCTTCGTTCTGCCGACCCCGCCGCGGTAGCAGCGGCATTCCATTGCATCCGCAAGCTCCTCCGCGCGGCGCACGGCGGAAACGAAAAGCGGGATCAGCACCGGCACGAGCGCCTTTATGCGGCGGATGATATTGCCGCTTTCGAAATCGGCGCAGCGCGCCTTCTGTGCGGAGATTATTTTGTTTGTTTCCTCGATAAGCGTGGGGATAAAACGCAGCGCTATCGACATCATCATCGCGAATTCGTGTACCGGAACGTGCAGCGCTTTCAGCGGCGAAAGCAGGCTTTCGAGCGCATCCGTCAGATCGAGCGGCGCGGTGGTGAAGGAAAGCAGCACTCCGGAGCCGATCACCAGCGAAAGCAGGCGCAGAAGCATTATGGAAGCGTTTATTATCCCTTCGCGGTATATCTTCATGAACCCGAGCGCAACAAGCGGTTCGCCGGTGCCGCGGGTGAAGAAAAGATTTATAATCCCGGTGAATACAAGCACGAAAATCAAAGGTTTTACGGATTTGAGCAGTACCCTTGCATTTATACCCGAAACGGCGACAAGAAACAGTGTCACGGCGACTGTCAGCGCAACTCCGTGCGGTGTTGTCGCGGCAAGGACAAGAACAAGGTATTCGATCAGAAGGATTATCTTTACCCGCGGGTCGGTGCGGTGAAGCAGCGAATTGCCGGGGTAATACTGACCGAAGGTGACATCTTTAAGCATTTAAGCCTTCCTCAGCTTTTTCAAAAGCACCTCAAGTGCGTAATTGACGGTGTAAACATCGGTATCATCGGCGATACCGCGCTTTTTCAGCTCGACAAACAGCTTGGTTATCTGCGGCAGATCGAGCGATGAATCGAACAGCTTTTCGGGCTGCATGAATATTTCTCCCACGCTGCCCTGCATGAAAAGCGAGCCCTGCTTTATAACGGCTATCCTGTCGGCATACCGGGCGACATCCTCCATGCTGTGCGAAACGAGTATCATCGTCGCGCCCGCGCTGTTTTTGTATCCCATAAGCCCGCCGAGTATATCCTCGCGCCCGCGGGGGTCAAGCCCCGCCGCAGGCTCGTCGAGCACGAGTATTTCCGGCTTCATCGCAAGCACTCCGGCGATCGCCGCACGGCGCTTCTGCCCGCCGGATATTTCAAAGGGGGAACGTTCCAGTTCGCGCCGGGAAAGCCCGCAGAAATCCGCGGCGAGCTTCACCCGCCTTTTGACTTCCTCGGCATCAAGCCCGATATTCTTCGGCCCGAAGGCGATATCCTCGCCAACCGTTTCGGCAAAAAGCTGATATTCGGGGTACTGGAATACCAGCCCCACGCGTGCGCGGACGGATCTCATTTCCTTCGGGCGCGCCCAAATGTCCGTGCCGTGCAGCATTACGGTGCCGGATGTCGGCGCGAGAAGCCCGTTGAGCAGTGTGGCAAGCGTGCTTTTACCGCTCCCCGTGTGGCCGATAACGCCGGTTATTGTCTTTTCCTCGAACCCGAGCGTGATATTATCAAGCGCGACCTTGCGGAAGGGTGTGCCTTCGCCGTAGACGACGCTCACGTTTTTCAACTCTATGGCGTGCATCATCTGCACCTCCCGAAAAGCGCTTCTATCTCATCCGCGGCATCCATCGCGTGGAGCACGCCGCGCCTTGCGGGGAATCCGGCGGATTCCAGCCCGTAAAGCAGGGAAGTGACC
Source organism: uncultured Eubacteriales bacterium (assembly GCA_900554405.1). Classification (GTDB taxonomy): domain Bacteria; phylum Bacillota; class Clostridia; order Oscillospirales; family CAG-382; genus Coliplasma. Next base: position 1,853 of record USHI01000127.1, read on the forward strand.
TGCGGCACCGAAAGCGAAAGCTCGGAAAGCCTTTCCACCTGCGAAAAGACCTGCTCCGGCGTGCCGTCGAGAGCGATCCCGCCCTCCTCGGCGACAATGACCCTGTCCGCCTCCACCGCTTCGTTCATGTAATGAGTTATGGTTATAACGGTTATCCCGCGTTCGGCATTCAGCTTCTTCATCGCGGCGATTATTTCTTTTCTGCCGTTCGGGTCAAGCATGGCTGTCGCTTCGTCGAAAATGATACATTCGGGGCGCATCGCGAGTATACCCGCAATGGCGACACGCTGCTTCTGCCCGCCTGAAAGCTTGTATGTCGCATGGGCGGAATATTCCGTCATGCCGACGGTCGCCAAAGCCTCGTCCACGCGGGCGCGAATCTCCTCGCGCGGGAGCCCCAGATTTTCGGGTGCGAAGGCGATATCCTCTTCCACTATGCTCGCCACAAGCTGGTTATCGGGGTTTTGGAACACCATCCCGCACTTTGTGCGCAGCCGTACGGCATTTTCTTCGTCGGTTATGTCGATACCATCGACGGTGACACTGCCGTCCGTGGGGGTGAGCAGCCCGCAAAGCAGCTTTGCAAGCGTGCTTTTGCCGCAGCCGTTCCGCCCGATTATCGCAACATAGGAGCCCTTTTCGATCCCGAGGTCGAGCCCCTTTATGACCTCCGGCTCGCCTTCGCCGTAGGAAAAGGTGAGCCCCTTTGCTTCTATAAACGCCATTGTTCCGCCTCCTTCCGGCGGGGTGATAAAAATTTATTCCGCTTTGGGTGTCCAGCGCGCGGAGGCGCCGCAGGGAAGGCATATCCCGCTTTCGAGCACCGGAAGCCCGAGCTCCTCGCTTTCGACCCTTCCGCCGAAATCGCGCATATTCCTGTACAGGACATAACCCGCAGCCGCGGGCGAAAGCCCGGTCGTGTATGAATTCAGCAGCACAAACAGCGGGTTTTCCGAAAGAACTCCGCGCACGAGAGCGACAAGCTCATCCAGCCCTTCTTCGATCACCCAGCGTTCGCCGTTCGGGCCGCGCCCGAAGGAGGGCGGGTCGAGTATAACGGCATCGTACCGGCTGCCGCGGCGGATCTCCCGCGCGACAAACTTGAAGCAGTCGTCCACGATATAGCGTATCCTGTCGCCAGGGATCCCGGAAAGCGCCGCATTGCATTTTGCCTTTTGTGTCATGCCCTTCGAGGCATCCACATGGCAGACAAAAGCCCCCGCCTTTGCCGCGGCGACACTTGCGCCGCCGGTGTAGGCAAAAAGGTTTAATACTTTGACCGGTCTGCCGGCTTTTTTGATCTTTTCTGAAAACCAGTCCCAGTTGGCAGCCTGTTCTGGGAACAGACCGGTGTGTTTGAAGCTGAATGGCTTTAAATTAAAAGAAAGGCCGAGATGGTGGTACTGAATCGTCCATTGCTCCGGCAGGTCAAAAAACTCCCATTCGCCGCCACCTTTATTACTGCGGTGGTAATGACCGTTCATCTTCTTCCAGTGTTTATCCGTTTTTGGTGTATTCCAGATGACCTGCGGGTCCGGGCGTACAAGAATGTACTGTCCCCAGCGTTCAAGCTTTTCACCGCCGCAGGTATCGATGACTTCATAATCTTTCCAATTATCAGCAGTCCACATAATATCCTCCATAATATATAAAATCAATAGGTCCGTGGTTACAGACGCTATATCCAATAAAAGCAGGGTGCTATACGTGTGTATGCGCAATCCTTGCTTATTATAGTATAAATAATGCAGCGTATTTTTACAATATATAAATACAATTGAATTGAATATCAATCAGGTGAAGTTTTTGATAGGGGTGCAAGGATGCGGAGGATAGGTGCTTTTGGGAGGTAGTTGGATGCGGATAGATAGTGTTATATATAGAAGAAACAGAAAAAGCGTGTGATTCGGAATGCATTTGGAGGTTAGTTCTGAACAGTTACGTGTATTTGAACAAATACATAAAAAGTTTGAGTTTTTTCAAAAAAACACTTGCATTCCTATATTTTATGGTATATACTAGAGAAGCTTGTGACATTGATAGCTATGAAGCGTGAGGTTGCTGCGAGGGGTGCGCA
>USHI01000128.1 GCA_900554405.1 uncultured Eubacteriales bacterium
GGCGGTATTGAACCGTCCTTGCCGCCTCCTCGCCGCCGGCGGTCTCCAAAAGCCGTGCAAGCTCCGAAAGCGAGGTTTCGCATTGCTCACTCGCCTCCGGGGCAACGGCGACAAGCACCGCGCGGGGCGGGCGTTCGCTCCCGGAAGGGATAATATCGGTTTCTTTCATACAGATTCTCCTTTCGTGAAAAAAACGGAAACCGCTTTGCGGCAAAAAGAAAAGCGGCACAAGCAAGGTGCCGCTGAACTCCGAATATAAAATACCGTCAGTCGAGATTGAATTTCTTCTTGAATTTGTCAACACGTCCGCCGGCGTCGACAAGCTTCTGCTTGCCGGTGAAGAACGGATGGCATTTCGAGCATATATCAACCTTGACATTGTCCTTTACGGACTTGGTAACATATTCTGCACCGCAAGCACACTTTATGGTAGTGGTCTTGTAATCGGGATGGATACCCTGCTTCATCGTGAAAATCCTCTCTTTCATATAGTAAATGAGCGTTGCTCAAATATTTCGCAAATAGCAGTATACCACCGCTTTGAGCAAAATGCAATACCTTTTTTCGGATTTTTTGTTTTTCGGTGCAAAAGCGGCGCGCCGCCGCGCGGCAGAAGGCAAAACAAAGGTATTGATTTTCACGGGGAATGAATATATAATAGGTTCGGCATTATATAACACTGTGTAGAAACGAGGATCACCAAAATGAAATTCACTTATCTAGGCACTGCGGCGGCAGAGGGCTGGCCCGCCGTTTTCTGCAATTGCGAACACTGTCTCCGCGCAAAAAAAGCGGGCGGAAGGAACCTCCGCACCCGTTCTCAGGCTCTTGTGAATAACGATCTTCTTATAGATTTCCCCGGCGATACCTTTGCGCATATGCTCGCGAACGGCTTGGACCTTTCCGCGGTCAAGTATTGCTTTGTAACGCATTCTCACAGCGATCATTTCATCCCGGTTGACGTGGGATGCCGCGGCGGCTGCTATGCGCACGAAATGACGGAACCTATACTCACCTTCTTCGGCAACGAAAAGGTCAAAAACAAATTCGAATACTTCGGCAATGCTTATCCGGAGGACGAGCTGATCGGGTACGATTTCCGCGTGCTCGAACCGTTCGAAACCGTCACCGCAGGAGATTACCGCGTGACGGCGCTCCCCGCCTGCCACAAACCGGATGAAAAGGCTTTTGTTTACATAATACAGCAGGGCGGCAAAACGATATACTACCTGCACGATACAGGTATGCTCCCCGACGAAACCTTCGAACACCTGCAAAAGAACCCCGTGCGCGCCGATTTTATCAGCTTCGACTGCACATACGGCGGTATCACCGGGCAGACATGGGGGCATCTCGGGCTGGATACCGATGTGCTCCTGCGCGAAAGGCTTTCGCAGCTCGGGATCGCGGACGTAAACACCGTCTGCTGCGTGAACCACTTTTCCCACAACGGCGGGCTTATTTATGACGAAATGCGCCCGGCGGCGGAAAAGCTCGGGTTCCTCACCGCCTACGACGGCATGACACTCGATATCTGAAACGGAGCTTACAATGAACGGACATAAGATCACCGCGCTGCTGCTTGCGGCGGTGCTGCTGCTTGCGGCGGTGCCGATACCGTTTGCCGCCGCGGATGAAAACGGCAACAGCATATATGTGACCGGTGTGAACCTGACCCGCGGGGCGGATTCCGTTATCGTTTACCGCGGTGTCGCGGCGACGGGGCAGACAAGCCTGGGGCACAGTGTCGCCGTGGCGGCGGACGGAACCGTGACGGATGTTTACGGCGTGGGCGATGCAGGCGGCGAAAACCTTGCGGTGCCGGAGGGCGGGTATGTCGTTTCGGCAACGGGAAGCGGCATACAGTGGTTGAAGGATAACGCAGCCAAGGGCAAAAAGCTGTTTTTCGACCGGCTCACGAACCGTCTCTTTGCCTGCGATAATGCCGGCTATTTCGACCCGGGCTTCACCGTACAGCGCCGGCTGCGCGAGGTGAACGGCGAAAAATACCTTGTCAACGAGGATGGCGAAGCAATATCGCTTTCCACGAAATGCTTTGCCGTAAACGCCGCAGGCGAGATAATCCCCGGCGAAACCGCGCCCGAGGGCGGATACCTTATCCATGCCGACGGCGAAAGCGCCGCGCGCTTCATGCAGACACACGCCATCCCCGGCGTGAAATGCACGGTGGAGGAGGACACGCTCGCGCTTTACTACACGAAAAGCAGCTACAAGCGCACGGCGACGCTCGCCGCGAAATACGCCGAAGCCGAGCTCAAACGCGCATCCGAAGCCTTTACGGTATTTGACCAAGCCGAAGCGGATGCTTTCATTGCCGATGTAAAGGAACGGCTTGCCGCCGTGAACGGCTATGCCTCCGCGTGCACGCTTGCCGCCGATATTTACGAGGGCTGTGCAAAGCTGTTTTCCGACGGCAGCGCCTTCGAGCTGCGCAGTGCCGTACACACCCCCACGGAAGGCTCCGAAGCCGAGGTAAGGGCAACATTACAGGCGGCGCAGAGCGCCGGTCTGAACGCGCTTGCAATAAATATAATAAACGGCTACGGCTCCTGCATCCCATATGCGGGCAGCGGGAAATACGCCGTGGGCAGCGATACGGAGGGCTTTGACGCGCTGAAATGCTTTATCGAGTGCGCACCGGATTACGGAATACAGATCGATATGTGCATAAGCGTGCTTTACAGCAAATACGCCGCTGTTACCTGCGCGGACTGGATGACGGATTCCAACAAGGATGACACCGTACTCACCAACCGCTTCTATTCCCCCGCAAACACCGAATTCCGCCGCGAAATGGCGGAATATGTCGGGTATATCGTTTCGCACTATGCCGTATCTAACGTTATACTGGATTACGCACGCTACCCGAAGTTTTCCGAAAACGCCGATCTCGGCTATGACGAAGCGACACTGCTTGCCTTCTGCGAATATGCGGGGGTACAGATGTCCGAAGCCGAAAAGATAAAAACCGAGCTGTTCTCCTCCGCGCACTGGTCGAAGTGGGTTGAATTCAAAACCAAGCTTGTGACGGACACGGTAAGCGAGCTTTCGGCGGTCATCCGCGAGAAGCGCGGTGATATCGCCATAATCGCCGTCGCGGCAAGGGACAGCGTGGATTATTACTATATGCAGGATGTCCGCGGGTGGATATCCGATAATACCGTGGATGGCATCTGCCTTTCGCTTTATAATTACGATTCCGCCGAGAACGATAATGTCCCCGCCTTCACATACGGAAGCGGGCTTGCGGTGCAGAAGGGCTCGTTCCTTGCCTCCCATGTCGGGAAGAGCGGTTATTTCCTTGTCGGGCTGGAAAGCGGCGCCGAAATACCCGCATCCGATATCGCACGGGAAATAAGCGGCGCGCGCTCCATCGGCGCGGACGGATTCATTCTAAGTGATCTTACCTCCTATCTTGCCCAAAACTACCCTGAATACCTTTGCGGCACCGTTATGAAAAGCAAAGCGCTGCCCCCGCGGGCGGAATCGCAGGAGCTCGAAGCCGCGATGCTCGACGAGCTGCGCAGGTTCGTGAACGAAACCGTTCTTGCGCGCGGCGGCTGCGACGAAGCGGCTGCACAGCGGGCAAACAAATTGCTTGACGAAGCCGCCGCACTTGTTTCCGGCGGCGATCCGCTGCCCGGCACGGCGGCGGAAAAGCTTGCCGGCGATCTTGCCGTCGTGTTTGCCGAAAGCGCGGCTAAATCCGCCGTTGCCGTGCTTGCCGACCGGTTTGTAAAAGCCGCATACCTTTCCGCCGATACCGATGCGCCGGTCATAGACGATCCGGAAAAAAGCACGGACGTATCCGACAACCCCGGCGAAAGTAGCGCCGAACCGACACTTTCGGAGCAGGAAAGCAGCACTTCATCCGCCAATATTCCCTTCGGAAGCGACGGC
>USHI01000129.1 GCA_900554405.1 uncultured Eubacteriales bacterium
GCCTGCAAGGCCCACGAGTGCGTTGGAGAGCACGAGGGCGATCATCTTGGTGCGGTTCGTGTTGACGCCAAGCGCGCGAATCATGTCCTCGTTGTTGCCCGTGGCGCGCAGGGCAGAACCGATCTCGGTTCCAAAGAACCAGTAGAGCACGACCACGATGACAATAGCGATGATGATGCCCATAAGGGCCGATACGGTGCTTTGGGGCAGCCCCGTTAGCCTGGACGCGTCGGAGAAGATCGTGTCGTTGGCCAGAAGCGGGGTGTTCGATTTGCCCATAATGCGCAGGTTGATGGACCACAGCGAGATCTGGGTGAGAATACCCGCGAGGATGGCGGGAATCTCGAACACCGTGGTGAGAACGCCCGTGATGGCTCCAGCCAGGCCGCCGGCGACCATGCCGGCAAGACAGTCGAATCCGACGGCTATTCCTGGGATGCAGAATACTCCACGCTCACGCTTGATTCGATTTCCGTCACGGGCAGCATTATTATCCCGAAAAGGGATGTCAAGTTCATCGTAAGCGGTAAATGCTCTGCGGTATCCGTCACGCGGAACGACAGCGGAGCCAATCAGGCGCTTTCCGTGGAGGGAAGCGGCGAGGGAGCGGAGCTCACCGCCGAATTCGACCTTGCGGGCAGCTTTGATGTGCGCGGGATAAAGCTTTACGGCGGTGTCAGCAACGGCAATGTCGGTTCCTCACACATATTCACGCTCACCGATTCCGCAGCCGAATTCGGGCATATGTCCTGGATGACGGATGGCGGCATATCGCTCGCGGGCAGCAGTCTTTCGGTTGTCGAAACCGAAGGCTTGCTGCAATTCTGGGCGGAAAAGATCGCCATGGACAAAAAGTCGGTTATCACCTCCGCGGCACCTCTGCATAATTACGGCCATTTCGAGCTTGATGATATCGAAGCGATAAAGGATTATGTCGTTTTGCCGGAGGGCGGCAAATTTACCAAGAATCATGTGCTCACTATAGTCGATGCAAACGGCGAGGAAGCTCAGAGCTTCACACTCCGTGCACCGGCGGAGGAGTTTGACATCACTCTTTCCGTTACGCCGGAGGGCAGCGGCGCCGTTTCCGGCGGCGGCAGATTTGAAGCCGGTACTTCCGTCTCCGTAAAGGCGGAAACCGTTCCCGGCTACCGCTTTCTGTATTGGGAGGAAAACAGTCAATCCGTAAGCGAGGATATGGTTTATACCTTCACCGTTACCGGAAACCGTGAGCTTGTCGCGGTGTTCGAGGAGGAGGGTGAATCCTCCGATCCTTCGGGTGAATCCTCCGACCCTTCGGGTGAATCCTCCGACCCGTCTGGTGAATCCTCCGACCCTTCGGGCGAATCCTCCGACCCGTCGGGTGAATCCTCCGGCACTGAGGGCGGGTCAGATGCTTCCGGTAATACATCTACGCCCCCGCAAACCGGCGATACCGGCTCCGATGCAGTGTGGGCGGTGCTGCTTATGGCAAGCCTTACCGCCGCCGTGTGCATCGCCGCGGCGAAAAAGCGTTCGGATCGCTGCGAATAAATCGTTTGTAACGCCGCTCGCCGTGCCCTGCCGTAAAACCGAATAAAAACACGAAAGCCCGGCTTTTTCGGCCGGGCTTCATTTCGCCTTTAAGTATTATTGACGGTTCCGTTTGCTTCAATCACATTCTCGTGACTTTCGCCTTTCGCATCGTCATAGTAGTCATTGATATAAATATCATTTTCCTCTTTGCGGAAACGGATATTTCCTGCGTTCCCCCCCGGCGGGAGCTTTCGGTCCTGTCGCGGCTGCTTTCGGCTTTTTGCCCTGCGTATTTGTCAATATATAAAAAACCGCGCCGGATGATGTGTCCGGCGCGGCCGTTGCTCTTTATTCAATTGTTCAATCGCAAACCACCCAGTGGTTTATGCCGCCGTTGGAGTTGCCGAGTATGACGGCGTCTATACTCATGCGGCGAACGGAATTCGGCGCAACGGTGATCTTTATCACCTCGCTGCGCTCGTCGATAACATCACAGTACGGCCTGCCGTCCGCAACGCGGAACCAAAGCCTGCCGTTCTTCTTTACGAGGAGCGATCTGTCCACACCCGGGAATATTTCCGCTTCGCTTCCGAAGCTGTACGGCCCGGTAAGCGCCCGCGCGCACAGAATATCGCCCTGCTCGTCGCGCGCCATTGTAAACAGCATACCGTTCCCGCGCTTGAAGAAGGTAAAAGTGCGTTCCTTTTCGCCGATATTCACAAGCGTGAAGTTGTCGGTATACTGTACCATCCAGTTGCCGATATTCGCGGGGGAGCCGCTCGAATCGGCGTGCTCGGTGTCGATCAGTACAGGGTTGCCGTCGGTGTCCACACAGTTGAATACCATCATGTCCGTGCCGATAGCCTTGTCGCAGTTGTTGGGGTTGAGCGATGTGAGCCAGCAATCGTCGGATATATTGCGCGGGAATAACCTGTATTCGTTGTAGGGCTTGTTTTTGGAGGCGTATGCCGGGTCGGCGTATTTCGTGTATTTTACGGGGAGCCTGCCGGCGGGGGGGCTGTCGTCCACGACAAAGGTAATGTCGGATTCGATCAGACCGGCGGTCGGGTCGTAACCCTTGTATTGCTTGCTGTAATCCACCACCTTGCCCGCCTGCTCGCTGTAACGCTCGGTGATAAAGCCCTGTTCCGCTTTTTCGCCCTCGATCTGCTTCGGGTCGGTATAGCAGTAAAAGGTGCCCGTCACACTGCCGCCGGAAACATTGAACTTCACCACCGCGTTGGAGCATTTTCCGGGCTGTATCGGTTTGTCCGCCGTGCCGAAAACGCTTGCATTGCCGTAGGCATCCGCGCTCGTTCCGCCCAGAACGTATATAAACTCGCCCGCGGGGATGGTAAAGGATACGGGGGCGCGCTTTATCGGGGTGTAATCGACATAGTCGCACCCGATGTATATCGGGTTTACGCCGCCGCCGGCAAGAAAGTAATCCTCCGGCAGCTCGAAGCGGTAATTGAAATAATCGCTCCAGGAGCGCTGCCCGAGCCATTCGCCGTCGATCTGAAAGCCGAGGTTCGTCACGGTGACGGTGACATCGGTATCGCCCTCGTTGCGCAGCCTGTAACCGAAATAGCAGGGCGCGCCCGTGCGGTTGGAATGCTCGTAGGTAAATATGCAATCCCCCGTGAGCCCCTTCGTGCGCAGGATCGCCTTGCCGATATCCTCGCTCGCAAGCATTTCGGGGTTGTTGCTGTAAACATAAGTGCCGCCCGCGCGTTTTGTATATTCGATATTTGCGCGGTAGATCCCGCCGAACTCAATCGTGCGGTCGCTGTTGTCAAAAACGTTCCTGAACGGCTGGCCGTTTTCGTGATATTCCTTTTCGGCAAAGGAAAGGTCGATAAGTTTTCCGTTTTCGGTTTCGGTCTGTTTCATGTAATATCCTTCTTTTTCCAGCATTTCTTCCTTTTCGGTCCTTGCTTCCGAAGCCGGGGCAGGGGAGTCGGTGCCCGTACTCGCGCAGGCGCACAGCAGCAGCCCCGCAACAGCCGCAGTTATAAGCAGCTTTTCAGCCCGAAAACGCATAATACCACCTCCCGCCGTATTTTACAACGGTTATATTACGTTCGTCGCTTTTTCCGCCCGCGGTGATCCGCAGCCGGACCCTTGCCGCATCGGTTATGCCGCCGGCATCCGCCTTTTGCGCGTATTTAGCGGTTATAGCGGCAAATTCGGCATCGCCGTCCCTGTAATAGCTGCACGCAGCCGATTCCAGCGAAAAGCTCCCGTCTGAATATATCGAGGACGTGGCTGCGTTCGAATAAAGCTTTGCAAGGTAATCGGCAAGCTTTTCGGGATCCCCTCCGCCCGAGGGGTACATGATTATCGAATTGTATTCGGACGAAAATTTCGCGATACCCTCGCTGTCGTAAAGCATGGCGGCGCGGG
>USHI01000130.1 GCA_900554405.1 uncultured Eubacteriales bacterium
GGGAAAGCCATAAGCTGGCATCTTGCGGCGGTATTGAATGTCGATCCGGCAAAGATAAAAAGGATCACCTTCAACGAAGTCACGAAGAACACGGTGAAGGATGCGATAAAGCACCCGCGCGATATCGACATGAACCTTGTGAACAGCCAGCAGACACGCCGTATACTCGACCGCCTTGTCGGTTATAAAATAAGCCCGTTTCTCTGGCACCATATCAAAAACGGGCTTTCCGCCGGCCGTGTGCAGTCCGTGACAACGCGCCTTATTGTCGAGCGCGAGGAGGAGATAAATGCCTTCAAGCCGGAGGAATATTGGGATATCACCGCGACGCTGAACGCCGTTTCCGGCGGCAGCTTCAAGGCACGCTTTTTCGGAACGGGCGGCAAAAAGAAGGAGCTGACCTGCCGTGAGGATGTGGACGGAGTTCTTTCAACGCTCGGCGCGGATTACCGTGTGACAGGGGTCAAAAAGGCGCTCAAAAACCGCCGCCCCGCGCCGCCGTTCATCACGAGCACCCTGCTGCAGGAGGCAAACCGCAGGCTTTCGTTCCAGACTCAGCGCACAATGATGATCGCGCAGGAGCTTTACGAGGGCGTTAATATCGGAGAAAAGAGCACACATGGTCTTATAACCTATATGCGTACCGACTCGCTCCGTATCTCCGACGAGGCACGCGCCGCGGCGAAGGACGTTATAATTTCCATGTACGGCGGGGAATACTACCCCGAAACGCCGAACATTTACAAGGCGGAAAAGAACGCTCAGGATGCGCATGAGGCGATACGCCCCTCCGATCCCTCCATAACCCCGGAGTCCATCCGCGGAAAGGTGAGCAACGATCAATACCGCCTTTACAGGCTTATTTGGGAACGCTTTATCGCTTCGCAGATGGCAAACTGCGTGATGGACACCGTTTCGGCGGAGATCGAATCCGGTCCGTGGCAGTTCCGCGCATCCGGGCATACGGTGCGCTTCCGCGGCTATTCCGCCGTTTATGCCGATGAAAACGATGACGGCAGCGAGGAAAATTCCGTGCTTCCCCCCGTTGCGGAGGGCGAAACGCTTTCCTGCGCGGGTGTCGATCCGCAGCAGCACTTCACACAGGCGCCCGCAAGGTTTACCGAAGGTTCGCTGATCAAGACAATGAAGGACAAGGGTATCGGCAGACCTTCCACCTACACCCCGACGATAACGACAATAATTTCCCGCGGGTATATCCGCCGCGACGGCAAGTTTCTTGCCCCGACGGAGCTGGGCTATATTACCACGGATATGATGAAAAAAGCCTTTTCGCGCATTGTGGATTACAATTTCACCGCCGATATGGAGGAGGATCTCGACGAGATCGAATCCGGCGAAAAGAATTATCTGGATACACTCCGGGAATTTTACGCCCGGTTCAGCGAGGAGCTTGATGCCGCCGAAAAGACATTGGGAAGCGAAAAGGTTGCGCTGCCGAAGGTCGAAACCGGGATAATATGCGAAAAATGCGGCGCGATGATGATCGAAAAAACAGGGCGTTACGGCAAATTCGCCGCCTGCCCGAATTACCCGCGCTGCCGCAATACAAAACGGCTGGAGCCGGAAAGCACCGCGGAGGACGGGGAAAAGAAGCCCGCTGCCGAGATAATAGCCGATGAAAAATGCCCGAAATGCGGCAGCGACATGGTGCTGCGCAAGGGACCGCACGGCAACTTTTTCGCCTGCCGCAATTATCCGGAATGCAAAACGGCGATCCCTTACCGCCGCGACAGCGGCATGGTCTGCCCCGAATGCGGCAAGCGGATAATGATCAAGCAGACAAAGAGCCGTAAGAACTACTATTGCTGCGAGGATTACCCGGAATGCTCGTTTTCCTCGTGGGATATCCCAACCGACCGCCGCTGCCCCCAGTGCGGCGCTCCGGTTTTGAAAAAGAAAAACCGCGAAGTGTTCTATTGCAAAAACAACTGCGGATGGAGCGAGGGTAAATGAGCAGGATCAGAATAGCCGTTGATATAATGGGCGGCGACCGCCAGCCGTGCGAGCTTGCACGCGGTGCGGCGGAGGCTGCTGCAGCGGCGGATATCGATGTGATACTTGTCGGCACGGAAGAAGTGCGCGGCGAAGCGTGCGCGATCGCCGGCGGTGCCGGCTTTGTGAGCGCCGCGGGCTATGTCGCGATGACGGATGATCCCGGCTGCGTAATGAAGGAAAAAAAGGAATCCTCCATGTGCGTTGCCGCGCGTCTCTGCCGCGACGGCGAAGCCGATGCCGTTGTGAGCGCGGGCAACACCGGGGCTCTGTTTACGGCTTCTTCGCTGATAATCCGCAGAATAAAGGGCGTGCGCCGTGCGGCGCTTTGCTCGGTTGTCCCGCTCGAAAAACCGTTTTTGCTGCTCGATTGCGGGGCAAACCTCGATGCAACGCCCGAAATACTCCGCCTTTATGCAAAAATGGGCTCGGTTTATGCCGAAAACGTACTTAAAATCGCTTCACCCCGCGCCGCGCTGCTGAACAACGGAACGGAACCGCACAAGGGAACACCGCTTTATTACGGTGCTTACGAGCTGATATCCGCGGATGAAAGCATAAATTTCATCGGCAATTGCGAGGGAAAGGCGTTGCCCTTCGGCGCGGCGGATGTTGTTGTCTGCGACGGATTTACCGGGAATATCGCGCTGAAAACCATCGAAGGCATGGGAAAATTCATGTCCGCGACTCTCAAAAGCATTTTTTATGCAAACACGCTTACAAAGCTCTGCGGGCTGGCGACAAAAAAACAGACGGATGCGCTCAAAAAGCGGCTCGATGCTTCCGAATACGGCGGCGCGCCTTTTCTGGGGCTGGCAAAACCGGTCATCAAAGCGCACGGCAGCTCGGATGCGCGTGCCTTCCGCAATGCGATATTGCAGGCGCACGGATATGCCTCCTGCGGGGCGATCGAAACGATAGGAACCGAAATGGGAAAGGTCGGTGAACAGTAAGCATATGGCAGAAAAGGATATGGCACTGCTTGAAGAAAGGATCGGATACACCTTCCGCAACCGGGAGCTGTTGACTGTCGCTCTGACACACTCCTCCTACTGCAACGAAAACCGCAAAAAGGGCTGCACCGAATGCAACGAGCGCAGCGAATTTCTGGGCGATTCGGTGCTTTCCGTCATAACGGCGGAATTTCTGTTCCGCAAGTTTCCGGAAGCGGACGAGGGCTTTTTGACAAAGACCCGCGCCGCGCTTGTGTGCGAGGATGCGCTTGCGACGTTTTCGTCGGGGCTTTCGCTCGGGGATTATATGTTCTTCGGGCACGGCGAGGCGACATCCGTCGGCGGCAGGCACCGCAAAAGCATTATCGCGGATGCGTTCGAAGCGCTTATCGCCGCGATATATCTCGACGGCGGCATGGAGGAGGCAAAAAAATTCGTACTGCCGTATATAACCGGTATGCTCGATTCGGTGGTGAAGAACGGCACGGAGGATTTCAAATCCCGCCTGCAAAGGATCGTACAGCAGACACCGGAGGAATCGCTCACATATAAGCAGGTGAGCGAGGAGGGCCCGCCGCACGACCGTACCTTCGGCTATGAGGTGTACCTGAATTCCAACCTGTTGGGCTCCGGCAAAGGGCATTCCAAGCGCGAGGCGGAACAGGCAGCCGCGCGCGAGGCGCTTGTCGCCCTGGGTGAGCTGGATGGGTGAATACCGCAACATACCGTTTTTCGTTCCGTTTGCCGGCTGCCCGAACCGATGTGTTTTCTGCGCGCAGGAAAAGATCACCGGGCACGGTGTCTGCGAGGATAACTCCTGCGAGCTGAACGCGTTGGAATCGCTGCTGGAAAGCGTTCCGCGCGGCACCGGGTGCGAAAGCCGGATCGCCTTCTTCGGCGGGGGCCTTTCGGCTATCCCCCCGGCCCCCGCCGAGCGT
>USHI01000131.1 GCA_900554405.1 uncultured Eubacteriales bacterium
CTTTTTAAAAAAATCACGCAGGGGGACACCTCTGCCAGGGAAAAATATATCGAAGGGAACCTGCGTCTTGTCCTCAGCATCATACAGCGCTTTTCCGGGCGCAGAGAGAATATGGACGATCTGTTTCAGGTCGGCTGTATAGGGCTTATGAAAGCAATTGACAATTTTTGCCCTGATTTTAATGTCAGGTTCAGTACGTATGCCGTGCCTATGATAATGGGCGAATTGCGTCGGTACTTGCGCGATTCCGGCTCGATCCGTGTCAGCCGCTCAATGCGGGACCTTGCATATAAAGCTATGCAGGCAAGGGAGAAGCTGACTAACGAACACTCGAAAGAACCGACGATAGAGCAGATAAGTGTCTGCGATACGCCGCACAGCACCGAGAGAACGGTTGTGTTCAACAGTGCCTGAAAGTAATCGTTATCGTTGATTATGGCGCGGTAGGTATCAAGTGTGGGTTCACGCGGGATAAGCTTTACCATAACGTCGGTGAAGTCGTCCCTGCTCATGAACGAACCGGATATCTTTGAAATATACGGGAAGAGTATGACGTAGGAGATACCGATAAGAAGCACGAAGCGGAAAAGCGCCCATATAAACTTCTTTGCAAAATACCATGTGAGGTATTTGTAGCGAAGCCTCATAAGGAAGGTTGTCTTTTCATGGTTTTTCATCTTCTTTATTGCTTCTTCGCGTTTGAGCTGCTGGCGATATTCCTTCAGCTCTTTTTTGGTCATTGCAGAAGTGTCCATTTATTACATCCTCCTTTCCTTATGAATCCTTCTTCTGATAGAAGACATATGCACTGATAATACCCGCTATGACGGCAAGTATAAGCATAACTATCAGGAAGTACATCCACGACATGGCTGTCGCACGGACGTTGCCGTTTGTAGATGAATATACCTTGTTGATATACGTCATTACCCCGTTTGCCTGTGATGTGAACGAGTCGATAACCGTGTATACGGTGTTGACAAGTATCATCGGAGATATCATCGGGAAGGTTATCTTCCAGAAGGTTTCCCAGGAGGAAGCGCCGTCGATATAGCAGGATTCGTATATCGCAGGGGATATCGACTGCAGGCCGGCAAGGAATATAAGCATCTGAACGCCGGACTTGTTGACAATGTCATAAACGTTTTGGACTATTGTCGCAACGTAGTTAACAAGCCCCGCGCCGATCTGCATTCCGGAAAAGAGCCGGTTGATATCCATCGCGGTGATTATTTCCGAACCGCTGTTGGCACCGTTGAGGCCGTCCTCGCCGCCGGATATCGTCTGCTGTGCATCGGCAAGGGTATTCTGGAGGTCGATGGATTCGATAATACCGGTGGAAACTATAACCGGTATGAAGAATATCGCTCTGAATATCGCTCTGCCGCGCATCTTCTGATTGAGCAGAACTGCCATGAACAGCGAAAAGACAACGATCGCGGGGACATTGAACAGAAGTTGCAGAATGCTGCTGCCGAGTGTGGATTTGAAGCTCGGGTCTGTAAACAGCGCCCAGCTGTAGTTTTCGAAGCCGACGTTTTCGAGCAGCAGACCGCCTCCCGGAGGAACGTTCTGCGCGCTGAACGAGAACTGGAGAGATTCGCAGATCATGGGAAGATAGATGAGCAGGAATCCGATGAGGAAGGGTGCGATAAACACCCATCCCATCTTGGACTTCTTTACATCAAGCGAACCCTTGCTTCTCTTGCGCTTTTTGGGAGCAGTATTGATTTTTTTTGCACTTGCCGTGTTATTCATTTGAACCCTCCCACTTCATAACGCTGTTGCCGTCTTTATCAAATTTGACAAATCCGTTCGAGGGGACCGTTTCCCCGCCGAATTCATACCCGGTTCTGCCGTAGTTGAAGCAGAAGGATATGCCGTTTGCATATTCGACATAAACGATGTTACCGTCGCTGCTGAGGATATCGTGCTTCCTGATCTCGGAAGACTGAACATCCGCAAGCGCTTCGTTCATTGTACGGTAGGAGTTTATAATATCGCTTGTCCAAATGCTGTAACGAACGGAATAGTACTGCGAAATATCGGAATACCCGCTGTAATCCTTGAGCTTGGCGGTGTTGCTCTTTGCCACTACGAAGTAGGGCGAAGCGCCGCTTTCGATGGATTTGAGTATCTGATAGGTGTAATCCCCTGCAAGGTTAAGTGCGGTACCCGCATACTGCTTGTATCCGTGCAGCACCATGCTCATAAAGGGCACGGAGGTATAGGAATAAGTGTAGCGGGAGTCGTCGAGCGGTACTTCGAGAATATCCGTCGCATACTTGATGGAATATTTGTTGCCGCTGGAGACAAGCACGTTGCCGTTGTTTTCGGAGATTGTTTGCAGAAGCTGTGTGACAAGCTCCTTAGAATCCTCACGCGTTAAGGGATTATCGACATTGAAGTCGGAGGAAAGATACTTACCGAGCGTGGAAACCGCTATCGCGCCGACATTGTATTCCTTGTAATCCTCATACGCTTTCGCATAAAGCGTTTTCATAAAGGAAGGAGATATAACACCGCCGCCGCCGTTTTTGAGATATCCCTGCCATATCGGATCGTACATCTGATAAAGAGCTATACGTTCATCGATATACTGGGAAAGATTCTTGCTCGAATCAAAGCCGTCGAACCATTTATCCTTATAAGCAACGGAAAGCTCGACTTCGGGGAAGAGCGTGACTCCGTTTTCCTTTGCATAAGCGATAAGATCCTTTAAGCCATCCTTACCGCCGAGCACCTTTTCGGGATCGAGAGATGTGGGAACGTCGGAAATAAGCCCGCCGTTTGCCCAGCCGCTCATCTTGATCTTGATATAATCGATACCGAACCGGTTTTTAAGCTCGTCGATTATATCCTTTGTATCGGAAAAGCTGGTGAGCGAAACCATCGTATCGACGGGAACGCCGAGCACGGTTTTTGAGGATTCGAGAGCACCGAGCGTTTCGAGATACAGCGGGATGCTGTCGCGCTGATCGGCGATCTCTGTCAGGACATTTGTCTTGACAAGGTTCTGTATGCCGCCGCCATATCCGAATAGGATTTGTCGGCATCGGAGCCATCCGAAGCAGTGTCGCCATCCTCGGTACCGTCGAGTATAAAGAGGCGCATCGTGAAGTTGCCGGTGTATTTACGCTTGGATTCTACCGTCCACATCGCATCCGTGCCGGCGGAGATACCGCCATCGAGGACATAGCTGTCCTTCGGGCGCGGGTTGAAGGATGTGTAAACGGAGGCGAAGTTGTGTACCGAGCCGCCGTAGTTGAGGTTGACCTTCGCAAGCGAATCGCCCTCCTCGATGACCGCGAGGTATGCGATCTCGAGCGGGACATCCACCTCTACCTCTTCCATGACGATATTTCCGTTTTCATCGCGGACATACTCGCCGGTTTCGGGGTCGATCTTTTCGGTGAGAACCTTTTTGGTCGAGTTCTTTTCGATCCTCTGGTAAACGCCGAAGGCAGGAAGCCTTGCGACTTCTTTATTTTCACCGGTTATGGTGTGGTAGGCGTAATCCTGACCGTAAAGGCTTGCGCTGCTCGAAAACTGCTTGGAAAGATCCGAGAAGCGGATAAGCGAACCGCTGCCGTCCGGAGAAAGGAGGTAGCCCTTGTTATTGACATCGCCTGCCCCGCCGTACGGAAGCACCTGAACATCCGAAAGCTTGTAGACAGAGGAGTCGAAGCGGATGTTGCCGGCATTGCAGCGGATAGTGATCTCGTCGCCGTCCGCACGGTATTCAAGCGCGAGCTTGAACAGCGGGGGGACATTATCACTGTTGCTGTAATCGGTTTCGGCGTGGTCGGCATCGAGCTGTTCGTAGGTATAATCGGAATACGCCTTGATCAGCTTTTCGATACGGAGCAACTCCACGGAGGA
>USHI01000132.1 GCA_900554405.1 uncultured Eubacteriales bacterium
TTCGGCGTCCGCCCGATCGACCAGCACGTCAAGGGCTTCGAGGCTCTGGGCGCAACCGTCATTTCCGGCAACGATGCGGTTTCCTGCTTTGCGGAAAGCCCGCTCAAGGGCACCTCGATATACATGGATGTCGCTTCCGTCGGCGCAACGGCAAACATAATGCTTGCCGCCGCCACCGCCGAGGGCATGACGGTCATTGACAATGCCGCAAGAGAGCCGCATATTGTCGACCTTGCAAACTTTCTTAATTCCTGCGGGGCGAACATCTCCGGCGCCGGTACGGAGGTTATCAAGATCCGCGGCGTGAGCGAGCTGCACGGCGTTACCTATGCCATTATCCCGGATATGATCGAGGCGGGCACATATATGATCGCCGCCGCGGCGACAAAAAGCACGCTTACGATAAGCAACGTTATCCCGCGCCACCTGGAGGCTATCACCGCCAAGCTCGTGGAAATGGGCGCGACGGTGGAGGAGGGGGACGATCACGTTATCGTTTCCGCGCCGGAACGGCTGCGCAAGGCGCGTGTGAAAACCGATTTTTACCCCGGCTTCCCCACGGATATGAACCCGCAGTTCTGTGTCCTGCTCTGCCTGGCGGACGGCCACAGCATACTCACGGAAAGCGTTATGGATCACCGGTTCAAATATACGGATGAGCTTGCACGCATGGGCGCAAAGATCAGCGTTGTCGGCAGGGATGCGCATATCGACGGCGTTCCCGCGCTTTCGCCCGCAAACGTGCGCGCGGTGGATCTGCGTGCCGGTGCGGCAATGGTCATTGCCGCGCTTGCGGCAAACGGCACCACCGTTATCGATGATATTTATCATATCGAGCGCGGATACGAGGATCTTGTCGGCAAGCTGCGCGCCGTCGGTGCGGATATAAGGCTTATCCGCGACAGCTTTGCGGCTTCCTCCGCACGCTGAACGGCTGTTTTTATACCGAATAAAAACATATATAAAATCAATTCCGCCCGTGGGCAAAACCGGGCGGAATTTTTTGTATTTTGTTGTTGACAATGCGGAATTGATATGTTATTTTATAAATAAGGAGTGACAACCGATAACAGCGAGGCACGATTATGAATTCGTTTAGGCGTTACCTTCTTTTTGCTCGATTGGTCTTTATTTCACGCGGCGCATAGGCATCCCGAAAGGGGTATCTGTGCGCTTTTTTAGGACCGGAAATTCAACCCGGAGGTAACTGTTCTGTAGAGTACAAAAGCGGTGTCTCCGAAGCAATCAGCCTGTTCCTTGTTTCAAAATAACGCGTTGCCCCGAATCAATTCATTTTAACCGAAAGGAACGATTACGACTATGACAAACAAGAACTTAACAAGGGTTATCGCGCTGCTGCTTGCGGCGGCTGCGCTTGCGTGCGGGCTGGCAGCCTGCGGCAAGCCGGAGGGTGACACTTCCCCCGCCGGCAGCGCATATATATCCTCCGATGCCCCGAGTGAACCCGAAACAAGCGATATCGGCGATACATCCGTTTCCGAGCCCGAGATATCCGGACCGGATATTTCGTCCGATTCTTCCGCACCGGTGGACCCGGGCCCCGATCCTGCGGACATGGAAAGGCTTTTTGAGGATAATTGCGATCTCCTTACCGAGTTATACACAAACGACAGCGTCGCACTTGATAAAGGCCATTATCCCTACCGGTTTTACAGCAGTACGCTGTATAAGGCGCTTATAAATGTCGCCTTCCCGGAAGACACGGGCGATCCGGATTATTTTGAAAATATTATTAAGCCGCAGATACTCAAACATGATCCGATATGCTTTGATCTCCGCTTCGAAAGAGATCAGATTCCGGTTTTGTATTATTTCATCAGACAATTCAAGATAAGCAAGGAACAGTTTATCGAGGTAAACGAAAGCATAAAGAAAATGAAGATGGAGGATGTGGATGAGAAAGACCTGTATGAGGATTACCATGTTCAAAACGTGGAGGATCTTGTCTTTTCCGACGAGGAGATAAAGTACCTTTACTGGGATACCGACGACCTCGGCGTGATCCGTTCCCACCTTCGCGGTAAGGCAACCTGGATATATCATGACAAGCTTTATAATTGGGGCGAAATGGTGGAGCTGGCGCACGCGAGAGAGACTTCGCTTTTCGATTCCACGTGGGAGGAAATGTTCATGAACCCTTATCGCGAGTATTACGAGAAGCGGTTGGAAACACCCGGGCTGTCCGATCGGCTTTATTATGAATACAAGAGTATCCTGACACAAATGCTGTACATTCGCCGCGTGCTCGATCCGCTGAGCGATTGACCTTTGCCCGCGGCACCGCCGGTGCCGTATAAATACCGATAAGAGCCGTAAAAAAGCCCGCTGCCCGAAAGTTTCGGGCGGCGGGCTTTGTGTTTTTTGCCTGTGATCGGGCTGTATTAACGGCGTTCCTTTTCGGCCTTCAGCACCGCGCCGGTGGCGGCATCGATGTCATAATCGTATTCATACCCGCCGGCAAGGAATTCCACTTCGTAAACCATTTTGCCGTTCTCGTAATCCATCTCGATTTCGAGCGCTTCTGCCGCGGCGGCCGAAACGCCCGCGTGTTCAAACGCAAGCTGCGCTGCCCTTTCGGAGCCGATATATGCGCCGTCGCTCGCGGAGCCGGTTATATCAAGCCCGGTTTCGGTTTTTCCCGTGCTGCGTAGCAAAAGGTTCAGCTCGTTTATCGTCAGCTTGGCAAGCTGTTCGAAGCTGCGTGTCGCATCCTGCGCGATCAGCTCGTTTATCAGGCGCACCTTTCCGGCTGATATGTTGTATTCCGAAGCAAGCTCTTTCAGCCCGTCGTCCGCGTTGACTGTCTGGCTTATCACGCTCGGGTCGAGGTTTTCCGCGCTCAGAAGCCGGCTTGCTTCCTCCGAAAGCTGCTTTTGCAGCCTTTCGCCGCGGGCGGTATCGCTCGTATCCACGCTGATAAGGATGGAATTTGCCTTTTCGTTTATATACCCGTTTTTGAGCATGGAGCCGATAAGCGCATTCACCGCCACATCGAGCTTTGTGCCCGAAAGGTCCATGTCGGCAAGTATTATTTCGCCGTCGCCGTTGAGCGGCTTCACGTCAAGCACGCGGTCCTTGCGGTTGACGCTTATTTCCACTCCGGGGTTCACATCGAGCGAAACCGTCGCGTTCACCGCGCGGTCCAGCCTTATCCCGTTTATCCCCAGCGCGCCGCCGATCAGTATGCAAAGACATGCTGCGGCCGCGATATACTTCAGCCACGGGCGCCTTGCCGGTGTTTTTTTGTTTTCTACCATTTTTACCTCTCTTCTTTGTTCGTTGTCGTTCAGTACCGAATCCAGAATATCCGGCGTTGCGTTTTCGTAAGCGCGCCGGAGCTTTGTTTTGATCTCGTGTTCCGTCATTGCCGATACCTCAATTCTGCAATTGCTTCCGCAGCCGTTTTACGGCGCGGTGATATTTCGAAAGGACTGTCGAAAGCGGCAGCTCTGTTATCGCCGCGATCTCGCGGTGCTTAACTCCGGCCACTGCGTGCAGCATCACGATTTGCTGCTCTGTATCGGAAAGGATCTTCATTGCTGTCTGAAGCAGTATGCGCTCGTCGGGGCGGACCTCGTCCCTTGCGGCAAGATACTGCCCCCAGTCCTCGTCTGCAATGTCAAGCTGTCGACGGGCTTTTCTCATTCGCATCCGGGCAAGATTTTTGGCAATGGTCATGATCCATGCCATTGGCTTTCCATTTGCCTTGTAGCTTTCGGCAGAGGAAAACACCGCAAGATAGGTGTCGTGCAGGATATCCTCGGCATCGGCGGGGGAGGAGCACATACTCATAGCAAAGCCGAAAACCGCGGCGTGTGTGCGCTCGTAGAGACTGCC
>USHI01000133.1 GCA_900554405.1 uncultured Eubacteriales bacterium
ATTCTTCATCCACGGGAGTGTTTATACGGAGCTCGAGCTCATCGATATTATCCTGAAGCTCGGTGACCTTTTTGGCGCGCGCGTCGCGTTCGTCCCGCAGAGACTTCATTTCGTTCTGCAGGTTTATCACCGATACGAAAAGAAAGATAAAGATAAGCGAAAATGCGATCCTGATTATGAGATTTGTCCTTGCGGGCCTTTTTTTACCCATGTTTAACTTTCCTTCCGTTTTGCAGGCACCCCAACGCGGCGCAGCCGCCGCAATGCCCTTTTGCAGTAGATACGGGTATATATCCTTGCCCGTACCGAAAGCACCGCTTTTGAAACAAGCGCACGCGCCGCCCCGGCGGCAGCCGTTGCGGCAAGCATTAAAACCCTGCCTGCGGTGAACCGCCAAAGCAAAAAACCGAATATCACAAACAGAAAGGCGTATTCGCGTATCCTTCCGTTTGTGAGATTGAAGAACAGCACAAGCATTCCGGCTGTGGCAAACATACAGAATGCTATGTCGCAGATAAATGTCCCGACATTGCCGCGCAGAAAGCCGATGCGAAAAAAGCGGAAAACATCATAAACAATGCAAAGCGCCACGCCGAGAACTGCGGACCATAACGCCAGCAGCATTTTGCCGCCGGTTCAGCGGGAAAAGAAGCGCCCGCGCTTCTTTTTTGCGCCCTGATCGAAATAAACGACGGCTTCGATATCCCCCGTGACGGCTATTTCGCCGTTTTCGAGCGAAAGCGATTGAACCGAAAGCCCGGTGCCGCTGATATTCAGGCACATATCGCCGACGGCAAGGCTGACAAGCGATTCATCGAAATTTATGACTTCGTCGACCGCCGTAACCTTCACCGTGCTTCTTGAATCGAGATAAACGGTATGCTTGCCTTCCATGATAACCCTCCGTTGCCGTATATTTGATTATACGGAACGGGCGGTGAAATTATTCCAGCACTTCGTACATTTCGGAAGCGTTTGCCTTTTTTGCGTTTTCGTTCACGGCGAGCACGCGGAAGCGCGTTGTCCTGCTGCCGTAATGAACTTCGATTATATCTCCGGGCTTCACCTCATACGACGGCTTTGCCGCCCTGCCGTTGACACAGACCAGCTCGCCGCCGCAAGCCTCCTTGGCAACAGTGCGGCGTTTGATTATTCGCGATACTTTAAGATATTTATCCAGACGCATGATCCACCGAAAAAACCGCGGGTGGGGATATGATATGCCCCCACCCGGTATAAAACAATGCTTATTTATTGACTGCTTCTTTAAGATCCTTGCCGGGAACAAAGGCAGGGGATTTGGAAGCCGGGATGGTGATGGCGGCTTTTGTCTTGGGGTTTCTGCCGATCCTTTCGGCTCTTTCTTTGACCTTGAAGGAACCGAAGCCGGCGATCTGCACCTTTCCGCCGGTAGCGAGTTCGTTTGCAATAGCGTTGAACATCGCGTTCACAGCCGCTTCCGCATCCTTCTTTTTAATATTTGCATTGGTAGCAACAGATTCGATAAGTGTCGATTTGTTCATGTGTAACTTCCTTTCAGAAACCTTTTAGTGAAAATATTATACCATCATTTTTCCCCGTTATCAAGGGGATTTTTGCATTTTTTTCACTAAAATGGGGCGCAAAACAGCGGTTTTTCGGTGATTATTCCGTCAGTTTTCGGTTTTGCGGCGCTTTTCCGACGATTTTGCCCGTGCCCACAGCGAAAGCTTTTCGCTTTTTGCGCATTCGGCAAGCGTTTCGCCGCGCTCGTCGGCGGCGGCTTCCATCGCGGAAAACCGCGCGATAAACTTTTCGTTCGCATCGTAAAGCGCCTTTTCGGAATCGGCTCCGGCAAGCCTTGCGGCGCAGGTGACGGAAAGCAGCAGATCGCCGAACTCCTCTGCGATATCCTCCGCCGACCCGCTCTGAACCGCGGCTTCCGCCTCCGCAAGCTCCTCGTGCACCTTCGAAAACGCTTCCTGCGGGGTCGCAAAATCAAAGCCGTGCCTGCGCGCCTTGGCGCCGATCTTATCCGCACGGACAAGCGCGGGGAGCGATCTCGATACCGAGCCGAGCACCTCCGTGCCGCTGTGCTGCCCCTTTATGCGCATTTTTGCGGAATCCCACGCGGCAAGCGCGCCCGCCGCATCGTCGGCGCGGAGATTTCCGAAAACGTGTTCGTGACGGAGTATAAGCTTTTTGCAGATATCGTTTATAACATCGCCGATATCGAAATCCCCGTTTTCGGCGGACATATCGGCATGAAGCAGGATCTGAAGCAGCACATCGCCCAGCTCCTCGCGCATTATCGCTTTGTCGTCTTTATCAATACCCTCGACAAGCTCGTATGTTTCCTCGATCAGGTTGGCGCGGATGCTCGAATGTGTCTGTGCTCTGTCCCACGGGCAGCCGCCCGGGGCGCGAAGTATGCGGATGATCTTTACAAGATCGGCGAAGCCGTATTCGCTTTTTTGAAGTATTTCTTCCTTTTCCGTCATGCCTGTTTCGACCTTTCCGGCGCGAGCCAGCCGCGCTTTATAAGCTTATCGGCGATAAAATTACCCTTCGGCAGCAGGCGCACCTCGCTTTCGCGGATGCCGCGGAACAGAAGTATCGTGCCGCAGTAGCTGATAACAAGAGTGACCCCCGTGACCAGCAGGATGAAGAACGAAGCAACACGCCCCACCGCGTTGCCGGATATCGCCACGGCGATGCGATAAACAATGAATGTAGACGCGGCGCTTACACCGCCGCACAGCAGCGGGCGCCGGAACATTGTCAAAAAGTGCAGCTTAATGCCGCAGCACCTGCGCAGGAAGTATATGTCGAGTACCATGCAGACGGCATAACAGGCAACCGAGCTTATCGGCGCGGCATATATCCCCACCGGGGTATGAAGCAGTGAAGCTTCCGTTATTACAAGCACCGCGACACCGGCAAGCACCGCGATAAACGGAAGATGCGCCCTTTTGCGCGCATTGAGCAGCGAATTGCAGGTGGAAACTATGGAAATGAAGAACACCGCAAAGCCGAGCAGCGAAAGCGACACCGACGCCGCATCCAGCGGGATAGCTTCGCCGCCGTTTTTCATCGCCACCGGTTCGAGCCAGCGGCTCCCGCGCCGTAAAGCAGCGTGATACATCTGCGCCCCGCGACAAACAGCAGCACCCCGCATGGGATGGCAATTATCCCGCTGAGCCTTATCGCCTGAACGGTGAGCCGCTTTGCACGGCGGCGGTCGTTGGCGGCAAGCGCACCCGAAACGGCGGGCAATATGCTCGTGGCAATGGGGAATACCAGTGTAGAGGGCAAAAGATCGTATATCGGCACCGAAAGCCCGGTATACGCCGAATACAGCCTTTGCGCGGTTTCGGCGCTTTCGCCGTAGCCGGTGAGCGCATTCACGATTATAAGCGTATCCAGAAACTGCGAAAAATACAGTGCCGCCGCCGTAAGCGTGACCGGCAGCGCCACAAGCAGCATGGCGCGGACAAGCTTTTTATCACTGCGGCAGCGCTTGTCCGTCATGTTGGGAACGGTCTTTTTGGAAACGCGGCGGCAGACAAGTATGAACACCATGCCGAAGAAGGTACCGACGGAAACGCCGCTTATCGCGCAGGCTGCCTGAACGGCGGCGCTTGCCCCCTGCTTTGCGGCGAATATACATGCACCCAGACCGACGGTCAGCTTGAAAAACGCCTCGATAAACTGGGATATCGCCGTGGGGTACATATCGCGCAGGCCCTGGAAATAGCCGCGCACCGAAGCGCAGACGCACACGAAGAACAGCGAAGGCGCGATAGCCCGCATTGCCGCAGCGCTTTCGGTATGCCCG
>USHI01000134.1 GCA_900554405.1 uncultured Eubacteriales bacterium
TATCGTAAAACGAGGCGTAAACCCCGCTTATGGAAACGAGTGTGCCCATATCGGCGATAATATGCCTGCCGCCGCCGCGGTAAAAGCGGAAGTAATCGTCGTTCTTGCCGTCGGTGAGTATGCCGATATTTTCAATGCGGGTGTTGTCTCCGCCGCCGTCGTTCGAAGAGAGCGGGTCAAAATTGAATATGGATATCTCGGTCGCCGCAAGGCGGAGAAGATCCTGCTTTTCGTTGAAATCGACATCGGAATCGGTATATTTCACCCTGTCTGAGCCGGTGTCGAGCGTACAGCCGTATATGTCGTCGATAATGGCGGGGTCGTATTCCTCGGCTCCGGCGGAAAGATCGTATTTGCCGTCCTCGCGGTATTCATACCCGCATATTTCGTCGATAAAGGTAAAGTGGCTGTCCGGCGCGGAGCAATAAACGCGGATATACCTTGCCGTGACGGATTTCGGAAACGCAAAGGTGTAAACGTATTTGTCGCTGTCGGCAATGCCGGCGGGAATGTTCAGGCGGGAAAGCTCGACATACTTTTCGCCGTCCTCGGATGCCTGCACCGAAACATAGTTCGGCAGGCCGATCCCGTATGCTATCTGCCGCAGGCAGGAAACCGTTACAACATCGAGCCGATGCGCTTCCGCGCCGAGGTCGAAATCTATGGAAACGGGGGTCGTTTCCCAGCCGACAAAATTATACCCGTCGAAAAGTGCGCGGGTTATCCCGTCGGTCAGCTTGGTGTACTTGTCGTCGCTGTAGGTTTCGGAAGGCTTTGCGGAAAGAGTGTAGGAAAGCTTGTAAAAAATGTTGTCGGCTTTCATGGTAGGGTCGTTGTCCTCTTTGAGAAAAGCGTTGATGTTCTGCGAACGGATATCCGGTTCGGGTTCGGGCACGTTGCTGCTTTCGGCGGGCGTGCCGCTGCTTTCGCCGGTACCGCCGCCGCAGGAAAAGAGCGTGAACACCGAGAGAAGAGCAAGAAGTATAAGGAAAAATCGCTTCATTGTGGTTCCTCCGTTTTATATGTAGTTTTCGGGCAGGCTTTCGAATTTTACGCCGGTTTCGGAAGAATAATCTTCAAGAAGCTTTTTTCGCAGGCTGCCGATGCTTCCGGGCACGGCGGACGAAACCCCGATAATACGCTTACCCGCAAGGACATGCTTTTTCAGTGTATCCGTTCCGCCGGTGACAAAGTGATATCCGCTGTCCACCGTCACGGTGATATCGCCCTCTCCGCCGGAAACGGCAGGGAACAGGCATTCCGGGGAAAGCAGTATAGCTTTTTCGCCGCGGGCGTAGTATTGTTCGATCAGCTCGGCGACCTCTTCCGGCGAAAGCGAGGTGGAATCTATGATAAGATCGTAATTTGCGTAATCAAAATTATCCACCCCGTAAATGCGCTTGTAACGGGCGTTTTCCTCCCGCGCACGGGCGAGCAGCATATCTCGCGCTTCCTGTACGCCGGAATATTTTTCCACATCGCCGCGGTTGTCGGCAAGAACACGCTTTGCCGCGACCGTCGGGTCGACATAAACATAAACACGGTATGCACCCTTTGCAAAATGCCATGCCATGCGGGAATCAAAGATGATCCTTTCGCCCGCGCGGCGTACCGAAGCTTCCGCAACGGCATCGTCGATCTCGTGATCGAGCGAGCAATCCTGGCGCATCCTCAGGTTCAGTTCCAAAGTTGTGATCCCCATTTTCTGCGCAATTTCGCGCTGGATCTTGCCGGTGCTGTATATTTCGTATGCGTATTTGTCGTGCAGTATCGCACATACGGTGGATTTTCCGCTTCCGAGCTTTCCCGAAAGAGCTATCATTTTATTTCCCCCAAAAAAGAAAATATCCCGATGCGTTTAATCATAAATCGGGTGCGCGGCACAAAGCCTGCCGGCTTCCGAAACGATGTATTCGCGGTTTGCCTCGAAATCCGTCGCTGCAAGACGTATCAGATGTGCGACGAGCACCATGTCGGCTTCATTGAACCCGCGCGACGTGACAGCCGGCGTGCCGACACGGATACCGCTTGTGATCGTGGGCTTTTCCGGATCAAAGGGTATCGCGTTTTTGTTCACGGTTATGTGCACCTCGTCCAGACGCTTTTCCAGCTCCCTGCCCGTAATGCCTGTCCCGCGAAGGTCGATAAGTATAAGGTGGTTGTCCGTGCCGTCGGAAACAAGCTCGAAGCCTTCGCGCTTTAAGGCGTTTTCAAACGCTTTCGCGTTTTTGATGATCTGCTTCTGGTAATTTATGAAATCCTCCGTCATCGCTTCGCCGAAAGCGACAGCCTTTGCGGCGATAATATGCTCGAGCGGGCCGCCCTGAGTGCCGGGGAATATCGCTTTATCGATCTGCTTTGCATATTGCTCGCGGCAGAGTATCAGCCCGCCGCGCGGTCCGCGCAGCGTTTTGTGTGTCGTGGAGGTGACAACGTCGGCATAGGGAACGGGGCTGGGGTGCAGCCCGGCTGCGACAAGCCCTGCGATATGCGCCATATCTACCATAAAAAAAGCGCCGCACCGATCGCATATTTCGCGGAAGCGGGCAAAATCGATAATCCGCGGGTAGGCGCTCGCCCCGGCGATAATCAACTTCGGGTGATGCTCCGCGGCGTTCCGTTCGACCTCGTCGTAATCTATAAGCCCGGTCTCCTTCGAAACGCCGTAGTGAAGCACATTGAAGTATTTGCCGGATATGTTTACCGGCGACCCGTGCGAAAGATGCCCGCCGTGGGCAAGATCCATGCCGAGGACGGTGTCGCCCGGATTCAGAAACGCAAAGAATACGGCAAGATTAGCGCTCGCTCCGCAGTGCGGCTGAACATTTGCGTGTTCCGCGCCGAAAAGCTTTTTTGCACGTTCCCGCGCGATGTTTTCGACCTTGTCTACCTCCTCGCAGCCGCCGTAATAGCGGTGATTGGGGTAGCCCTCCGCATATTTGTTCGTGAGTATCGTTCCGGCTGCGGCAAGGACCGCCTTGCTCACGATATTCTCGCTTGCGATAAGCTCAATGTTCCGCTGCTCGCGCTTCAGTTCGCCCTCGACCGCGCTTGCAAGCTCGCTGTCGACGGAATAAAGATAGTCTATGGCTTTCATCATAACACCGCCCGTGGTAGAAAAAATATATTTTTATCAGAATACCACACTTGGAGAAATTGTTTATGAACGCAATGTAAATATCACGTGCGCGGGTAAAAAACAGCCGGGGCATATAACCGAAGTGCCCCGGCGAAGGTATTATTTATAGGCTTCCACGGTTGCTTCCATTGCCGTCTGCGCGGCGCTCTTGATGGATTCGAGCGTGGAGGCATAGGTCTGACTTCCGCTGAAAGCAATGTCGCTCATGAAATTTGCGACGGATTTCATGTCGTAAGCGCTTGTTCCGCCCCAGTTGTATATAACGCCGAGATCGTAAACGCGATCGTCGAATATCTTGTCGAGCATCGCTCCGCTTTCGTCATCCTGCATTTTGCGCAGCTTCAGGATAATGTTGAAGTAAGCGTTCTTTGTCGTGTCCGTGGAGGCTTCGCACATCGCCTGGGCGATAACAGAGGATTTTTCCATGTCGGAGCAGCTTTTCGGAATGGCGACGCAGGTCGCATATATCGTGGAAACGAGCGAATGGTAGGATTCCTGCTCGGCGTTCAGCTTCGGGATGGGGATAATGCCGTAGTTGCATTCGTATTCGCCCAGATCGAGCACGTCGATGACCGCCATGGAACGGAAAAGAGCCAGCTTGTTCGCAACGGATTTTGTTGCGGCATCCCATACCGTCTGCCCGCTTGCGACGGCGGTAGTGTAATAACTGCCGTTT
>USHI01000135.1 GCA_900554405.1 uncultured Eubacteriales bacterium
GAATCGCCCGTTTTTGTTGAGCCGAAAGCGGTTGACAATGCCCGGATTTTGTGATATGATACAAGATACGATAGTTCAATACTGCCTCGGAGGGTGCAATTTGATGAAAAAATACACTTTGGTCGTTTTTGCGATACTTGCGTGCCTGCTTTTATCCGCCTGCTCCGGCGGCAGCGGCGAAAGCTCTGCCGACACCTCCGGTGCTGCTGCGGAAAGCACTCCGGCGGCAAAGGATATCGACATTGCCGCGGAGGCAAACGCTTTTATCGAAAAATATTCGCTTTCCGGCGGGCTGTATTATACCGCCGCGGGCAGCGCAAAGCTGGATGAGGATCTCCTGCGCGGCTATTTCGGCGATGCGACCGAATCGCCGGAGCTTTCCGTTTTTTCGGATTATGCGCTTTATATCGACGAAACAAAACCGCTCAAGCCCTGCGAATTCGGCATATTCAGGCTCAATGCGGGCGCGGACAAGGGCGTGTTCATGCAGTTCCTGCGCTCCCGTATCGATGCAAAGCTGTTGCTTTCCAAGGCGTATCCCTCCATGGATACGAGTATGCTTAAAACCGCCGTGTTCGGCAGCGCGGGCGATTATGTCTGGTATGCCGCCGTCAGCGATGCGAACGAATATATCGACACGACATTAAAGGAGAAGCTTTCATGATCCGGCACACGGTAATGTTCAAATTTCTGCCCGAAGCGGGCGGCAGGAGCGCGCTCGAAAACGCCGCGGAAACCAAAAAGCGTCTGGAAGCATTGCAGGGCAAAATACCTACGCTCGTGCGTTCGGAGGTTTTTCTCCGCGGGGCGGGGGCGCCGGAAAACTGCGATCTTATGCTTGTGGCCGAGTATAACGATTGGGAGGGTCTGCACGAATATATCGTTCACCCGCTGCACAAGGCGATCGGCGAATTCATGCGCCCGCTGCGCGAAAGCCGCGCCTGCTTCGATTATGAATACTGATATCTGCGAAAGCTGCGAATTTGCCGCTTACGACGACGAAACCGGCGAGCTTGTCTGCGAAGCGCTGCTCGACGAGGATGAAGCCTATGCCTTCACCGCCTCCGGCGGGCAGGTGTGCCGGTATTACAAGCCCTATGACGAATACAAAACCGTTCGCCGCCAGAACTGAACGGCGCGGGCGCGTTTGTATATAAAAACAACACATTTTAAGGAGGAACACCATGAAGCGCTTTATCAGCATCGTTCTTGCGCTTGCCATCGCGGCGACAATGCTTTTTGCGTTTGCTGCGGATGTTCACGGCGAGAACGTTTCGGAGATCGCCGAAAACAACCCCTGCATTACAGCCGACACCGGCGAAAAGATAAATCTTTCGTCGTACAGTGTCGTATTTAACGGCGATACCTCCGCCACCGCCGATGTCAAATGGACATTGGACGGCAAAACGGTAACAGAATACACCCCCGCGGCAAAGGGTGTTACGAAGCTTGTCGCCTCCTCCGGCAGCAAGCAGAAGAACATTTATGTTGTCGCAAAGGAAGCTTCCGAAAAGGAATACGTCCTGTTCGAAGCGGATTTTTCCGATGCAACGATCGATTCGCTCAAAGCCGACGGCTGGCGCTTTACCGGCAACGGCGGCTCCTTTGACGTCAAGGACGGCGCGCTCAATATCGGCGGTCTCGGCGACGGCTATGCGAGAGCAATGCTCCCCGCCTGGCTTGCCGAATTCGGCGATTATTCCGTCACGACCGAAATCAAAATGCTCTCCACCTCCGATACCGGCCGCTGGTTCGGCGTGGTATACCGCATTCAGGATATCGCGGGCAACGCATATCCCTACTACCATATGTGCATCCGCGAAAACACCACATTGAGCAACGGTATAGAATTTGCCGAAAGAACGGCTTCCAACAACTGGAACGTCGCCAGCACGGCTGCCTTCACGATCAGGAGCATGAAGGATGGCTTCCACACCGTTAACGTTCAGGCAAAGGGCACCGATGTGCTTTACGCTATCGACGGCGAAGAGGCTCTTTACACCACCGATGCCGTTATCGGTCAGAAAACCAAAACCTATCTCAAGGGCGGACTCGGGCTCACCATGAACTACGGTACCACCGCGGTGAAAAGCTACAAGGTCTGCGTTCAGAACGAAAGCCCGGTGCATATCCCCAAAAAGACGACCCTTATCAACAACCTCCACGAAAGCCTCAACCTTATCAACACGATAGCCAATGTCGGCTATATCAAGGATTCCTCCGTGAAGGGCGGCAGCGCGCTTTATGACGTGAGCGCCGTTTCCGATATCAAAAAGCTCCTTACCGACTGTGCCGAGGCAAAGTGCCTTCCCACCTTCCGTGTTGTGAACCGCACGGAGGCGGATAAGCTTCTTGCCGCCGTTACCGCCGTGGGCGCAAAGGACGCGAACGTTATTTCCGCGGATGCCGACGTGCTGGGCTATATCCGCGGCAAGAATACCCTGATCCGCACCGGTCTCGAGCTGACAATCGGCAAGGAAACGCTCACCTCCAAGGAAGCGGACGAGATCCGTGTCAAGGTCAGAAAAGCCCCCGCGACCTTCTGCGTGATAAAAGTCGCGGACGCCAAGAAGCAGGTCGTTGCCGAGCTGCAGGAGCTTGCCGTTGCCGTCTGGGTCAATGTCGAGGGCAAGGCGGAGGGCGATGAATTCGTGAAGAATGTTGCGACTGCCGTCACCTCCGGCGCAAACGGTATTATCACCGAAAGCGCTTCCGAAGCGGCAAAGGTGATCAACGATATATTCGAAAAGAACGCCTTCACCCGCACGCCGATAATGATCGGTCACCGCGGAAATCCCACGCTTGCGCCCGAAAATTCTATTGCAAGTTTCCTGAAGGCTTATGAAAACGGCGGCGATGTTTTCGAGATCGACATCGATGTCACCAAGGACGGCCATGTTATCGTCATGCACGATAACAGCATCAAGCGCACCACAAACTACAACGGCAGCCTCACCGTCAACCAGATGACGCTCGAGGAGATCAAGCAGTACAGGCTTCTCAACGTGAACGGCTCCGTTTCGGAATACACCGTTCCCACCCTCAAGGAGCTGCTCGAAGAGTTCAAGGATAAGGACATCCGCATATTTATCGAGATCAAGGGCAGCAACGCCAAGACCGTTCCCGAAACGATCAAGCTGCTCAAGGAATACGATATGACCGACAGAGTGGATTTCATCTCTTTCGGTACGAACTTCCTCAGCGCGCTCAACACCCAGCTTCCCGGTACTTCCACAGGCTTCCTTTCCGCTGCGGACAGCGCCGTGACGGCGGAGGATGCGCTCAATGCGTTCTACAAGCTGCTTGTTACCGCACAGGGCGTGAACAGCTCCGTAAACCCGGCAAACAACTGCGCCACCACATATTTCATGCAGGCTGCCGTCGACCGCGGTATGACCGTATGGCCGTGGACATATGTCGCTACCAATAACCAGAGCGGCTTCTTCTCCGGCTGCGACGGTGTCACCACCAACGATATGCAGTGGGTCAAGAATATGTACAAGCTCCTTACCGCCGCGGATATAAGCCTCGAACCGGGCAAGGATTCCGATATTTCCGCCACTGCGCAGACATACGGCAGAACGGACACCGCTCTTGCCGCCAAGGATCTTATAGTTAAGGTTCTTTCGGGCAGCGAATATATCACTGTCGAAAACGGCAAGCTCAAGGGCGTTAAAGAGGGCGAAGCCGCCGTTATGTACGGCTATAAGACAAAATCCACCGACGGCAGGGAATATATCCTTTATACCCAGCCTGTCAGCGTT
>USHI01000136.1 GCA_900554405.1 uncultured Eubacteriales bacterium
CCGCCAGTGGCAGGTGGAAAGCGATGCCGGGACGCTCATGCACGATGTGTTTTCCGGGATGCGCGTTGTAAAGACCTACGGCACCGAAAAGCGAGAGGAAGCGCGGTTTGATGCCGCGGCAAAGCGGATCGCGGATATCAGTAAGAAAAACGAGCTCACCTGGAACCTGATAATGCCCTTTGCGACATTCCTGCTCGGCGTGGGCGAATATGCCGTGCTCTACTTCATGGGCTGCGAGCTTGTGGGCGATCCCTCGTTCATAGTTTCGGGCGGAAGCATAGGGCTGGGCGATCTCATGCAGTTCGTATCCTATGTCGCCGTTATTTACGAGCCGATACGCTGGATGGCAATGCTCCCGCGCAGGATCGCGCGTGCGGTCACATCGCTTTCCAAGGTGGTCGAGCTGCTGGATGAAAAGCAGGAAATGCCGGATACCGGCATAGAGCTTCAAAGCATAAACGGCGATATAGAGTTCAAAAATGTCAGCTTCGGATATTCGGATGCCGAATATGTTCTGAAAAACGTGGATCTGAAGATAAACCGCGGCGATATGATCGGGTTTGTGGGCAGGAGCGGTGTCGGGAAAACGACCGCCGCCAACCTTATACTGCGGCTTTACGATGTTTCCGAGGGCAGCATAACCGTGGACGGGATCGACCTGCGCGATATCGCGCCCGCATCCTACCGTTCGCAGATCGGTGTCGTATTGCAGGAAACCTTCCTCTTCAACGGCACGATATACGGCAATATCGCCTATGCCAAGCCGGGCGCCACGCGGGATGAGGTCATCCGCGCCGCAAAGCTTTCCGGCGCGCACGAATTTATCATGAAGCAGCCGGACGGCTATAATACCTATGTCGGCGATAAGGGCAGCACGCTTTCCGGCGGGGAACGCCAGCGTATCGCCATTGCCCGAGCGATTCTGCGCGATCCGAAGATACTTATACTCGACGAGGCGACGAGCGCTCTCGATACCGAAACCGAAAAGCAGATTCAGGATGCGATAGCTCTGCTTTCCGGCGGGCGGACAACGATCGCCATCGCGCACCGGCTCTCCACGCTCCGCAATGCGACAAAGATCGCCGTTTTCGAAAAGGGGCGGATCGAGGAGATCGGCACTCACGACGAGCTTATGCGCTCCGGCGGGCGGTATTATCGCCTTGTCATGGCGCAAAGGCAGGTCAACCGTATGTCAAAGGCGCCGGCAACGGCGGATAAACAGTAAATAAACCGTTTTTTACGGGAGGAACGATATGAAAAACACCGAAAAGACCATGGAAAAAATCGTCGCCCTCTGCAAGGGCAGGGGCTTTATCTTCGCCGGAAGCGAAATTTACGGCGGACTTGCGAACACCTGGGATTACGGCCCGCTCGGGGTCGAACTGAAAAACAATGTCAAGCGCGCGTGGTGGAAGAAATTCGTGCAGGAAAACCCCTATAACGTGGGGCTGGATGCCGCGATACTCATGAACCCGCAGACATGGGTAGCCTCCGGGCATTTGGGCGGGTTTTCGGATCCGCTCATGGATTGCCGCGAATGCAAGGAGCGCTTCCGTGCCGACAAGCTTATCGAGGATTGGTGCGCCGAAACCGGGTATGCTCTTCCCAAGCCCATAGATGCCTTTTCCCAGGAGGAAATGAAGGCGTTTATCGAGGAAAACAATATTCCCTGCCCGACCTGCGGCAAGCATAATTTCACGGATATCCGCCAGTTCAACCTCATGTTCAAGACCTTCCAGGGCGTAACGGAGGATGCAAAGAACACCGTTTACCTCCGCCCGGAAACGGCGCAGGGCATTTTCGTAAACTTTGCAAACGTTCAGCGCACGACACGCCGCAAGCTCCCCTTCGGCATCGGTCAGATCGGCAAGAGCTTCCGCAACGAGATTACTCCCGGCAACTTTATCTTCCGCGTGCGCGAGTTCGAACAGATGGAGCTGGAATTTTTCTGCGTTCCCGGAACCGATCTTGAATGGTTCTCCTACTGGCGCTCCTTCTGCCACAATTTCCTGCTTTCGCTCGGTTTGAAGGATGAAAACCTTCGCCTGCGCGACCACGATCCGGAGGAGCTCTGCTTCTATTCCAAGGCGACGACGGACTTTGAATTTCTCTTCCCCTTCGGCTGGGGCGAGCTTTGGGGCGTTGCGGACAGAACCGATTACGACCTCACTCAGCACATGAAGACCTCCGGTGCCGATCTTACATATTTCGACCAGGAAAAGGGCGAAAGATACGTTCCTTATGTTATCGAGCCTTCGCTCGGCGTGGAACGCTCGGTGCTTGCGATACTCTGCGATGCTTATGACGAACAGGATATCGGCAAGGACGGCAACAGCGATATCCGTGTCGTGCTCCACCTTCATCCGGCGCTTGCTCCCTTCAAGGCGGCGGTGCTTCCGCTTTCCAAAAAGCTTTCCGAAAAGGCTTCTGCGCTTGCCGCCGAGCTTTGCGGATACTTCCCCGTGGATTACGACGAATCCGGCTCTATCGGCAAGCGTTACAGGCGCGAGGATGAGATCGGTACCCCGTTCTGCATAACCTACGATTTCGATTCCGAAACCGACGGCTGTGTCACCGTGCGCGACCGCGATACGATGGAGCAGGTGCGTATGCCTATCGGCGAGGTGCGCGCTTATATCGAGGAAAAAATAAAATTCTGAAAACGGAGGAGCCCCGCAATGGAGGACAACCGCAATGTTATCGAGGCGATAACCGCACGCCTGAAACGCTGCTCCAAAGGTCAGCGCAAGATCGGCGAATATCTGCTTCGGAATTACGCAGTCGCATCGCATATGACGGCGGCGAAGCTTTCCGAAACCGTCGGCGTTTCGGAATCGACTATCGTCCGTTATGCCGTGGAGCTGGGGTACGACGGGTATCCCGAGCTTCAGTCCGCGCTGAAATACGCGGCAAGGAGCAAGCTCACGAGTGTCGAAAAAATGGAGCTTTCCGGGCAGCTCGGCGGCGATACGCTTGTCGATTGCCTCACAACGGATGCCGAAAGCATACGCAAAACGCTTTCGCTTATAAACAAAATGGATTTCGATGCCTTTGTCACCGCGGTGATGAAGGCGGACCGTATATTCATTGTCGGCGCGCGCAGCTCGGCAAGCCTTGCGATGTTCCTGAATTTTTATCTTTCCATACTCTTCGATAACGTTCACATTATCCACACCGTTATCGGGAGCGAGGCATATGACCAGATATTCAAGGTCAAAAAGGGCGATGTGGTGCTCGGTATAACCTTCCCGCGGTATTCCAAGCTCACCGTGGATGTGCTTGCCTTTTCCAAACGGCAGGGCGCGACGGTGCTCGGGATAACCGACAGCGGACACAGCCCCATTGCCGCCACCGCGGATATAACGCTTTTTGCCAATAACGAAAGCGATACATTTGTCGATTCGCTTGTCGCCCCACTTTCCATTATAAATGCGCTGCTTATGGAGATCGGTCGGCGGGATCCTGTCCGCGCCGGGGGCCGGTTCGGCATTCTCGAACGCATCTGGGCGGAAAACGACGTTTATGACAAGGATGTATGATGTGATCATAGCCGGCGGCGGCGCCGCCGGCCTTTTTGCGGCATATAACGCCGCCGCCCGCGGGGCAAGGGTGCTTATCGCCGAAAAAAACGCCGCCTGCGGAAAAAAACTGGATATAACCGGCAAGGGCAGGTGCAATGTGACAAATAATTGCACTCGTGACGAATTTCTCGAAAACGTGGTTTC
>USHI01000137.1 GCA_900554405.1 uncultured Eubacteriales bacterium
CATCCCCCGCAGTATCGGGTGCCGCTTCCGCCTGCGCGCGCAGCTTGGAAATATCGCTGTAAACGCGGGTTTTGTTGATAACGTCGTAGGTCTTTCTGTCCTTATATTCCTGGGTCTTGCCGTCGTTCCAGTTCTGAACGGGGCGGTAATAGCCGGTTATGCGGCTGTAAACCTCCGCCTTGCCGCCGCATTCGGGGCAGACAAAGTGTTCGCCCGCGATATACCCGTGGTTTTTGCACACGGAATAGGTCGGGGATATCGTGTAATAGGGCAGCTTGTGGTTTTCGGCGATCTTGCGCACGAGCGTTGCCGCCGCCTTCCAATCCGGGAGCTTTTCGCCGAGGAAGGCGTGGAACACCGTGCCGGAGGTATAAAGCGTCTGTATATCGTCCTGAACGGCAAGCGCTTCGAATATATCGTCGGTATAGCCGACAGGCAGGTTGGAGGAATTCGTGTAATAGGGAGTGCCGTTTTCGTTTGCGGTAATAATGCCGGGATAGCGCTCGACATCATGCTTTGCAAGGCGGTAGGAGGTGGATTCGGC
Organism: uncultured Eubacteriales bacterium; assembly: GCA_900554405.1. Lineage (GTDB taxonomy): Bacteria > Bacillota > Clostridia > Oscillospirales > CAG-382 > Coliplasma. The sequence goes on from USHI01000137.1 coordinate 545, forward strand.
GGGCGTTGCTTCAAGATTGTAAAGATCGCCGTACATTTCCTGGTAATCCGAAAGCCTGTCGCGCATATGGTTGAGCACGCGCTTGGTGAATTCCTGCGTTTCGGTGTGGGTCATGTCCTTGCCGATCCACTTTGCGTTCAGACCAGCTTCGTTCATGCCGACAAGGCCTATCGTGGAGAAGTGGTTGTCGAAGGTGCCGAGGTAGCGCTTTGTATAGGGGTAAAGCCCTTCGTTGAGCAGGTTGGTGATGATGGTGCGCTTTATTTTGAGCGAGCGTGCCGAGATATCCATCATGTGGTCGAGCCGCTTCATGAAATCGCCCTCATCGTCGGAAAGGTATGCAAGTCGCGGCATATTGATAGTGACAACGCCGACACTGCCGGTGCTTTCGCCGCTGCCGAAGAAGCCGCCGGATTTCTTGCGCAGCTCGCGCAGGTCGAGCCGCAGGCGGCAGCACATGGAGCGAACATCGCTCGGCTCCATATCGCTGTTGATATAGTTGGAGAAGTAAGGTGTGCCGTATTTGCTCGTAAGCTCGAAGAGCAGACGGTTGTTTTCGGTATCCGACCAGTCGAAATCGGGGGTGATGAAATAGGTGGGGATCGGGTACTGGAAGCCTCTGCCGTTGGCATCGCCCTCGATCATGATCTCGATGAACGCCTTGTTCACCATGTCCATTTCCTTCTGGCAGTCCTTGTATTTATAGGGCATTTCCTTGCCGCCGACAATGCAGTTCATTTCCGCAAGGTCGTTCGGAACGACCCAGTCGATCGTGACATTGGAGAACGGCGCCTGGGTGCCCCAGCGTGAAGGAGTGTTTACGCCGTAGATAAAGGATTCGATGCACTTCTTGACCTGCTCGTAGGAAAGATCATCCGCACGGACAAAGGGCGCAAGGTAGGTGTCGAAGGAGGAGAACGCCTGGGCGCCCGCCCATTCGTTCTGCATTATGCCGAGGAAGTTTACCATCTGGTTGCAGAGCGTGGCAAGGTGGCTTGCGGGGGAGGAGGTTATCTTCCCGGGAACACCGCCGAGCCCTTCCTGTATAAGCTGTTTGAGCGACCATCCGGCGCAGTAGCCGGTGAGCATGGAAAGATCGTGGATATGGATATCCGAATTGCGGTGAGCGTTGGCGATCTCATCATCGTAAATTTCGGAAAGCCAGTAATTGGCGGTGATAGCGCCGGAGTTGCTGAGTATGAGCCCGCCGACGGAATATGTCACGGTGCTGTTTTCCTTCACGCGCCAGTCGGTGTTCTTGACATATTTGTCCACTATGGCTTTGTAATCGAGCATGGTGGAGCGCATATTGCGGAGCTTTTCGCGCTGGCGGCGGTAAAGGATGTACGCCTTTGCGACATCGGCATACCCCGCCTGAACAAGGACGGTTTCCACGCTGTCCTGGATATCCTCCACGGCGATAAGCCCGTTTTTGATCTTGGGTTCGAAATCCGAGGTGACTTTAAGTGCAAGGAAATCTATCACATCCGGGTGCGATTGCTTTTCGCATGCCTCGAAAGCCTTTTCGATAGCGTCGGTGATCTTTCTCAAATTGAATTCGGCGCGGGTGCCGTCGCGTTTTACTACGCTGTACATCTCTGTTTCCTCCGTTTATATAATAAATTATTTATTGTTCCGTGCAGCATGGCGGGCGCTCATGCGTGCGGTGCTTTTTTAGCATATCACAATATCGTGGCGTTGTCAACAGAAAAAAGCACAACATATTGTGTTTCGGCGTTCTGCCGAAATATGACGTGCTTTTTTGTGCAATTTTATACAGGTACTCAAACACCGCGCAAAAACGCATTTTTCACCCGTGTGCGGACAGCCTGAAGTATTTCCCACTCCTCCTCCGGCGAAAAGGCGGAATATCCGCCGCCGATCAGATCGCCGGAATCGACAAACCGCTGGATAAAGTATTTCTCCTCCCCCGCGATCATATCGGCGATACCCTCGAAATCCTTTTTTGTATGCAGCCCCTTCACTGCGGTCGTGCGGAATTCGAAATCGGTTTTACCGCTCATAAGCAGCGCTATGCTTTCCCGCACGGGAGTTATATCGATATCGGGTATTCCCGTTGCGGCGGCATAGCCTTCCGGGGAGGATTTGATATCCATTGCAACATAATCGGCAAGCCCTTCGGAAAGCACCCTTGCCAGCGCCTCCGGGAAAAAGCCGTTCGTATCCAGCTTCACGGCAAAGCCGCGGGCGCGGATCCCGCGCATAAGCTCGAAAACCTCTTTATTTATAAGCGGCTCGCCGCCGGTAATGCAGACCCCGTCCAGCAGCCCGGTGCGCTTTTCCAGGAAGGCATATACCTCCGCGGCGGTGATCTCGCTTTCCGGCGCGCGCGTAACGAGCGACGCATTGTGGCAGAACGGGCAGCGCAGATTGCAGCCGTGTGTGAAAAGCGTTGCGGCGCAGCGCCCCGGAAAATCAAGCAGCGTCAGCTTGCGCATACCTTCGATTATCATTTCGTATCACCTCACGGCGATATTCTACACCGCGGCGCGGCAGAATTCAAGCGCGTAAAATTTTTTTTGGGAAATTTGCGAAAAGGGGTTTACAAGCCGGTATTTGTGTGGTACAATAGCACGAACTTGAAAAACCTTCTTTAAGCGGGTACAGAGATGCCGGCAAGAACGTTATATAGGCGTATTTTCTGCGCATGTATTTTGTCCTGCCGACTTTGCGGCGGGATTTTTTATTACTGTTCGGAGGTTTTGAAATGCTTATCACCAAGACCGTTCTTATGGACGATGCGGCAATATCCCGCTCGCTCAAACGGATATCGCACGAAATAATCGAACGCAACCGCGGGGTGGAGGATGTCTGCCTTGTCGGGATCTGCCGCCGCGGGGTCCCGCTGGCGCAGCGGCTTGCCGAAAACATTTTCGGTATCGAAGGGCAAAGGGTGCCTGTCGGAAAGCTGGATATCACGCTTTACCGCGATGATGTGAGCGAGCTTGCCGACCTCCCCTCCGTGAACGGAACGGATATACCCTTCCCCGTAAAGGGCCGCCGGGTGGTGCTGGTCGATGATGTCATCTACACCGGCAGAACCGCGCGCGCCGCCATCGATGCGATAATGGAGCACGGGCGGCCGGCTTGCATAATGCTTGCCGTGCTTGTCGACCGCGGAGTATGGCGA
>USHI01000138.1 GCA_900554405.1 uncultured Eubacteriales bacterium
GTCGGCAACAGGTTGAAAACAAGGGCTTCGCCTTCGGTAGCCATGTCGGCGAGCTTTTTGGTCGGGTTGAAATCGGTACTGGTGTAGTATTCGGTGATGGAGCCGATGGCAATACCGGAGATTATGCCGAGAACTGCGGATATCCACGGGGAAAGCCAGCCGCAGACCCAATCGGCTTCGTAAACGATGTTTTCCTTGCCGAAGATGAACCATGCGGCGCCGAGGCCGATGATTATCGTAAGACCGGCGGAAACCCATGTCGCAAGGTTGAGCTCGCGGGAGGGATTATCGCCCATTTTACGGATGGAAGCGAGGGCAAGACCGATAACGCAGCCGAGAAGACCGCCGCCCGCAAGAACAACGGGAAACACGGTGGTGGACTGTATAAGCGCTTCGGAGGGGTTGGTGAATGCAAATACCGCGATCATGATGCTTGCCGCGATGGTGGCGACAAAGCTTTCGAGAAGGTCGGAGCAGTTGCCGGCGATGTCGTTGACGTTATCGCCTATGAAGTCGGCAACAACGTTGGGAACGCGGCTGTCGTCTTCGGGCATGTCGTGACGGATCTTCGCGAGAATGTCGGAGGAGATGTCGGCTGCTTTGGTGTAGTTGCCGCCGGCAACACGGTTGAACATCGCGACGAGCGAGCAGCCGAGAGAGTAGGAAGTGATTCTGATCACTTCGGCATTGCCGCCGAGCTTGCAGAGCAGGCCGTTTGCGACTTCGGCGTTTGCTTCGAAGTTGAAGCCGTTTCTGCTGAATATCAGGAGAACGGCAACGCAGCCGAGCATACCGAACGCCTGAACGGCAAGACCGGAAATGGAACCGCCGCAGAGAGCGACCTTGACGGTTTCGCCGATATTGCGGGATTCACGCGCCTTGTTTGCGGTGCGGACGTTTGCATAAGTGGCGGAACGCATGCCGAGTATGCACACGCAGCTGCTCATCAGTGCGCCGACAAAGAAGGTAAGACCGCTCCATTTTTCGACGACAAGACTCAGTATGAGAGCAACTATAACGACGACAATCGTGATCGTCTTATATTCGGTCTTCATAAAGGTGTTGGCGCCGGAACGGATTATGCCCGCCATTTCGGCCATTTCGGGGGTTCCTTCCTTCATCCTGCGGATGCGGAAGAAATTGAAGAAGATGTAGGCGATCGCAAGCACGATCACCGCGAGGATAACAATGAGCCAGTTCGATGTACTTAGCATGGTAACCTCCCCATATTGATGTGAAAATAGTTCATTGTGTGCGGAAAGTCCGTAATGCCCATATTCCGCACGATACCCATTATATAATAATATGTCAATAGTGTCAAGTGTAAAATCGTTTGCGCACGCCTTTTTGTGTGAAGAGGCAAAAATAAGCGCGAACTCGATTGACTTTCGGGGTCGATTATGGTAAAAATAGACTAATGAACCGCATTAAAGGAGAATTGCAATGACGATACTTCCGCAACCGAAAAAATTAAAGCTCACGGGCGGCACGCTTTCGCTCGCGAGGCTTTCGATCGTTCTTACACAAAGCTGCGACAGCCGTATTTTCCACGCCGCGCAGAAGCTTGCCGGTGAGATTTACGACGAGACCGGCATAGAACCGAAGATAACCAAGGTGCTCGGCACACCTTCCGAAAAGGGCAAAATCGTTATAGATTCGCTCGGCAAGGCGGGCAGAGAGGGCTACACTCTCACCGTCGGCGACGGTATCCGTATAACCGGCGATTCGCTTGCCGGCGCGTTTTACGGCATACAGACACTGCGCCAGATGCTCGAAAGCGAGGGCGAGGATATCCCCTGCTGTGAAATCGCGGATAAGCCCGATATGCAGTACCGCGGATTTTACCACGATGCCTCCCGCGGGCGCGTTCCGAATCTGGACGGCGTATTCAAAATGATAGATTTCCTTGCTTATTATAAGCAGAATTCCTATCAGCTCTATATCGAGCATACCTTTGCCTTCGAGGAATACAAGGGCATATACAAGGAATTCGGCTACCTCACCCCCGAGGAAATAATGGAGATCGACGATTACTGCTACGAAAACTTTATTGATTTCGTCCCCTCCGTTTCCACATTCGGCCACCTGTTCCGTCTGCTCGAAAGCAACAGATACGGTCACCTTCGCGAGCTCGATTCCTTCGACGATTCCGTGAAGATCCCGTGGTACCCCACCATGTGCCACCACACCATCAACGCGACGGACGACGAAAGCATAAAGGTCATCTGCTCGATAATCGACCAGTTCGTGCCGCTCTGCCGCAGCAAGTATTTTAACATCTGCTGCGACGAAACATTTGACCTTTGCAACGGCAAGAACGCCGGCAGGGACAAAGCGGAGCTTTATGTCGAATTCACGCTCAAAATAATCGACCACCTCAAATCGCTCGGCAAGACGGTAATGATGTGGGGCGATATAGTTCTCCGCCACCCGGAGGTCATGGATCGCTTCCCGGACGATATGATCATGCTCAACTGGCATTATAACGACGACCCGCCCGTCGAAACGGTGGAGCAGTTCGCACGCCAGCGCTTCGGTCAGGTCGTCTGCCCGGGCACATCCTGCTGGAACCAGCTCTGCGAAAACGTCGGCTATGCCGAAAAGAATATCACAAAGCTTGTCGGTGCGGGCGCAAAATACAAATGCTTCGGGATGCTCAACACCTCCTGGGGCGATTACGGTGCCGTCTGCCCGATGACCTGCACGCTTTACGGCGTTGTGCTCGGGGCGTGTATGTCCTGGAACGGCAGGACAAAGGCAATGTGCGAAAAGTTCGACAAAGCCGTGTCCGAACACGTTTACGGCGACCCGACGGGTGAAACGGTAAAGCTTATACGCGCCTTCGGCAAGCTGGAGGATCAGTTCAGCTGGGGCTCCTTTATCAGCTATGTGTTCAACGGAACGGCGTTTGCGTGGGATAAGACCCCGCTGCCCGAGGACAGCAGATTCCACCGCGGGCTCGCAAAGCAGGGCTTCGAGCTTGCCGAAAGCTTCCGCCGCCTGCCGGTACAGAGCGATATCACCTCCGACCTTCGCCTGATGGCGGAAGGCTACGGGCTTATGTGCCTGCAGCTTGCCCGCGTGATCGACGGCGAACCCGATCCGGAGGACGGAGCTTCCGAGGATTGGTGCGAACGCTATACCGAAGCATGGTGCCGCGACGACAAACCCTCCGAATGCGCCTTTATCTGCGCCGTTATGCGCGGCAAGCGCTTCACATGGAAGGATCTCCTTTCCCATTAAATCCCGAAAACAGGAAAAAAGCAGAGCATACGGCGCTCTGCTTTTTCTTTATACCGGTATTAACGAAAAAATCCCGCGGCAGACAGGACATAAGCCCGTGTGCCGCGGATTTTCGGTTATGCGACAACTGCTTCAACCCTTCCGGTGAGAAGCTCGTCGATGGTGATCCCAAGCGCAAGTGCAAGCTCGTCGATAAATACGATGTCCGGCAGCGATAAGCCGCGTTCCCACTTGCTGACGGCCTGGGGCGAAACGCACATTCTCCGGGCGAGTCCGCATTGACTCAGACCCATTTCGCGGCGCCTTGCCGCGATGCGCGCTCCTACGGATTCCGTAGAGATCATTGGCGGTGTCTTCCTCATTTTTATTCGGGCGGTATCAAAGCAAGTCAAAGACCCCGCCCGGGCGGCACAAAGCCCGCCCGGACGAAGC
>USHI01000139.1 GCA_900554405.1 uncultured Eubacteriales bacterium
TTACCGCCGCCCTGCCTTTCAGCTCGTCGGGCTGTCCGGGATATCCGATCCGCCGCGCCCGGAAGCAAGGGATGCCGTGGAGGCGTGCCGCAAGGCCGGCATCCGCGTGATAATGCTCACCGGCGACCACCCGGCAACGGCGGGCGCCGTCGCACGGGAGGTCGGGATAATGCGCCGGGGCGAACGTGTGCTGACCGAATCGGACACCGCTTCCATGTCCGCGCGGGAATTCGACCGCGCCGTGAAGGAATGCAACGTTTTCGCGCGGGTAACGCCGCGGTTCAAGCTACGCGTGGTCGAATCGCTTTCGCGCAGCGGCAAAACAGTCGCAATGACGGGCGACGGCGTGAACGATGCGCCCGCGCTGAAACGTGCCGATATAGGCGCGGCAATGGGCATAAGCGGGACGGAGGCAGCAAAGGAAGCCGCGGATATGATACTCACGGACGATAACTTTGCGACCGTGGTTTCCGCGGTGCGCGAGGGGCGCGGGATATTCGACAACATACGCCGCGCGGTACACTTTCTGCTTTCCTGCAATATCGGCGAGCTTTTTACCGTTTTCTTCGCAATTATAGTTTCGCTTCCCTCTCCGCTTTCGGCGATACAGCTTCTGTGGGTGAACCTCACAACCGATTCGCTCCCCGCCATATCGCTGGGTCTGGAGGGAACTCACGGCGACGTGATGGAGCGCAGGCCTTTTCCGAAAAACGCCCCGCTGTTCGGCGCCGAAAGGGTGTTCCGTATCGTTTTCGAAGGGCTGCTCATCGGCACGCTCGCCATAACCGCGTTCGCCGTCGGCAATGCGCGTGGGGGCTTTCTCTGCGGGCGGACAATGTGCTTCACGGTGCTTTCGGTCTCGCAGCTTTTTCACTCCTTCAATATGCGCAGCGAAAGAAGCATATTTCGCAAAGGCATCGGGAAAAACCGCTTTGTTACTGCGGCGTTCTTCATCTGCTTTGCCATGCAGGCATCGGTCATTCTGATTCCCTCCGCGGCGGCTCTGTTCGGCGTATGTGCGCTTTCCGCAGCCGAATGGGGGATATGCATCGCCCTTTCCGCAACGCCGGTGGCGGTATGCGAAATTTACAAGGCTTTAAGGTATTAACGACTTGACTTTACGGCAAAAAGAGATTATGATACTTAGAGTATTACCAATACGGAGGATGTAAAAAATGCGCTATACGCCGAGCTCGACTCTTGAAATAAAAATTGCCGACTCCGAACTTATCCGAGTGATCGGACGGCACACCGTCACGGAGGACGGAATGCTCGCACTGGACTGGTGCAGCAGCGGATTTTCGTTTATTTTCAACGGCAGGGGATTCAATATCTCCTTCGGTGCCTTCAATGCCGATGCTCCCGCCTATATAAAAGTGGTCATCGACGGCAGGGACGAACAGCGGTTCGCCGTTGCAAACGGCAGGGAACGCGTCATTATCGAAAATCTTTACGATAAACGCCACCGCGTGACCGTATACAAAATAACCGAAAGCGAATCCCCGCTGCTTTTCGACACGCTGACCCTGTTCGGCGAAAAGCCCTCGCTCCGCAGGCTTCTCGGCGGAAAGACGCGCAGGCTCGAATTTATCGGCGATTCCATCACCTGCGGCTACGGCGTGCTCGGCTCCGAAAGCGATTCGGGCTACCTCACCTGGCAGCAGGACAGCACCCTGTCCTATGCCTCGCTCACCGCAAAGCTGCTCGGTGCCGAACCGCGTCTTATCGCCGTTTCGGGCAAGGGGCTCGTCTGCAACTGCCTGGGCGACAGATCGGACGTTAAGGTGACACAGTTTTACGAATACCTCCCCCGCCGCGGCGGTGTATGCAGAGACGGCTGGATCCCGCACGCCGTTGTTATCAACGCGGGTACAAACGATTGCGGCGGCCCTGCCGGCAGCGAAGAATTTGCCGAAGCGGCAAACAGCCTGCTGGACGGCATACGGGCAAGATACCCCGAAGCCGAAATATTCTGGCTTTACGGCATGATGAACACCCATTACACCGAAACACTGCGCGAAACCATTCAGAAGCGCCGCGAGACCGACCCGAAGCTCCACTGCGTGATAACCGAAAGCATCACCTCCCGCCGCGGCGAAACCGGCGCGAACGGTCACCCCGGCATACGCGCAAGCATACGCGTTGCGAAGGAGCTTTCCGCGGAGATACAGCGCGCGTTAGGCTGGAAACCGGCGCCGCGGCGCGAAACCGACGAAGATCCGGCAACGGAAGCGGAGGGATAATATGCAGGATGTAAAAAAGAAAAAGGAAAAAAGGATCACCCCGGCGGGTGCAGCGGCTGTGGTCGTTATCACCGCGGTACTCATATCCGCGCTCGCGTTTTTCATCTTTTCGCCGCGGCAGGCGGGCGAGGAAAGCGAAAAAAGCCTTGATACGAGCCGCTTTGCGGAGGAAAGCTCCGAAGCGCCGGACAAAATATCCGGCACCGAAAAGAACATTTACGATGATATCGCCGTGGGCGATTATATCCGGCTCGGCACATACGGCGGCGAAAAGCTGCAATGGACGGTGCTCGAAAAGGATTCCGGCAGGGTCACACTTATCACGACGGACTGCATAGAATGCCGTGCCTACAACGATACCCGCACCGATATTTCCTGGGAGGAAAGCACGCTTTACGCCTGGCTGAACGGCGAATTTGCGGGCAGCGCCTTTTCGGAAGAGGATAAAAAGCTTATAGCCGTGTCCGAAAGCGGCGAATCCGTAACGCTGCTTGATGAAGCGGGCGCAAAGAAGTATTTCGAATACGACGCATGGCGCTCCGCGGGCGCAACAACACACGCCGCGAAAGCGGGCGCGCGCGTTCAGGAGGGCAAATGCTGGTATTGGCTGAGCGATACCGGCAGCAGAACTTCCTTTGCGAAATACATCGGGTTTGACGGCAGGATCTGCGACGGCTTTGCCGTGGATACCGGCAATGTCGGTGTACGCCCGGTCATAACCGTACAGCTCGGCGAATAAAAAGGCTGCAATGCCGGAAGCGGAACACGCTTCCGGCATATTTACTGTATGCGCCGCTTGCGGCGGAATGAGCAAAGCATATCGAAAGGGGAGCCCCGAAATCGGGCTCCCCGGTTTTTAATATATCTCTTTTTTCAGCAGATCGACGGCGCGCAGCGATATTTCCTCCGCCGTTTCGCTGTCCGCAGCCTCGGCGATAAGCCGGAACCGCCCCGCCGCACCCGGAAAAACGTTTACGCGCCCTTCTCCGAAATCATAGCCGACACAGCGTTCGCTCCCGCCGGAGGCGGCACGCAGCCGTGCGATGACGGCGGGTATACATATGCCCGCGCCATCCAGCTCCCGCAGGAAAACCGAAACCGGCGGAAGCGCGGAAACAAGCTCCGAAACACTCTTCCCCGCCTTTTCCGCCGCGCCGCACAACGCTATCGCAAGCAAAGCGCCGTTGCGCACCGGGATATCCGCGGCGGCAAGCCTGCGTTCCTCGCTTTCGCCGTCGCCGTAGAATCGGACGGACATCCCCTCCCGCGCAAGCATCTTTTCGGCAATAACGGGCGAATCGGAGGGAAGGAATATTTCCCGCTGCCCGACAAGCGAGCAATAAGCCGCAAGAAGCTGCCAATAAGATATCTCCTCCCCGCCGGCATTTTTTGCACAGACGCGCTCGCCGCAATCCGATACCG
>USHI01000140.1 GCA_900554405.1 uncultured Eubacteriales bacterium
GAGCCTCGCCAAGGGCGATCTCGGCGGCCTGCTGGTCCTGCTTGAGCTCGGCGGCACGATTCATGTCATCGTCGTTCGAGGCGGCCTCTACAGCATCGGAGAGCTCGGTTACGCGTTTCTCGGCATCGCGCACTTCTTGCGGAGCGCGGTTCGCCGCGATGCGCGCACGGGCACCGGCCTCGTCGATAAGATCGATGGCCTTATCCGGCAGATAGCGATCTTGGATATAGCGGTTCGAGAGGCCACCGACCCGTGCCGGCGGTAGCCGCGCTGCGTCTCCGCCGCTTCGATGGCAGCCGGCGTATAACGAACGTGATGATGCTCCTCATAGCGCGGCACCAGGGCCTTTAGAATCGTGACCGTATCCTCGACGCTCGGCTCCTCCACATCGATGGACTGGAAACGACGCTCGAACGCGGGGTCTTTGGTGAGGTACTTGCGAAACTCCTCGGCGGTGGTGGCGCCGATGATCTGGAAGGCACCGCGCGCAAGCACGGGCTTGAGCATGGAGCTCGCGTCGATGGAGCCCTCGGCAGAACCGGCACCAATCAAGGTATGCATCTCGTCGATAAACAGAATCGCGTTATCGGACTCGGTGCACTCGGCGATAACGTTTTTCAAACGTTCCTCGAACTCGCCGCGGTATTTTGCACCCGCAACGAGCGAACCCATATCCAAAGAGAACACGGTTTTGTTTTTAAGGCTGTCCGGCACATCGCCGCGGACTATACGCTGTGCAAGCCCTTCCGCAATGGCGGTCTTGCCCACGCCAGGTTCGCCGATAAGCACCGGGTTGTTTTTTGTCTTGCGGGAAAGTATGCGGATAACGTTTCGGATCTCGGTATCACGCCCGATGACCGGGTCGAGCTTGTTATCACGCGCACGGGCAACAAGATCCGTGCCGTATTTGGAAAGCGCATCGTAGGTATTTTCGGGGTTATCACCCGTCACCGGCGATTTCTTGACCTTGGCAAGCTCCGAAGCAAATGCCTTTTTCGTAACGCCGTGTTCCGAAAGTATTCGGCGCACGGCGGGCGTTCCGTAATCGAACATGGCGTTCATCAGGTGCTCCACGGAAAGGTATTCGTCCTTGCATTCGCGCCTGTATTTGTCCGCCTCCTGCAATAATCTGTCCGCCTCGCGCGAAAGCGTCGGTTCGCCCGCGCCGGAACCGGATACCTTCGGGAGCGCATCTATCGCCGTATCGAGTTCGGCGAGGATGCTGTCGCAGGAAACGCCGAGCTTTTTGAGCAGCGAGCCGACAAGCCCGCCGTCGGAATCGACAAGGGCATAAAGAATATGCTCCGGCAGGATAAACTGATTCTGATTCTCCTGCGCGATATTCTGCGCTGTCTGAATGGCTTCTATTGTTTTTTGAGTGAACTGTTGAGCGTTCATATTTATCCCTCCGTTCGGGAAATTTTATTTATTTGCGAAAACGGGCAAGCCATGCCTTTTCGACATCGGCATCGCTCATCTGCCCGGAAATGCTGCCCTTTAAGCAGCGGTCGAAAAGCCCGATATAGGAGGCAATGCTTTCGGCAAGCTCCTGTGTGGTGCCTTCGCGCTTCGGTGCGGGGAGTTCACGCGTTAATCTGCCATCGTAAAGCGCGTATACCGGCTTTTCTTCAAGATATCTGTCCTCGATCGCCTTCCACAGGCGGAAGAACCTTGTCATATCCGCGATAAGCGTTTGCGACTGAGTGCGGAATATGACCGAAAGCGTGCCCAGCGCGGGGCTGTCCCCACGGTGGAGCTCCACCTCATACCGCACCGTCGGGCGGTATTTGTAAACAAGCGCGCTTTTGAGCGAAAACGTGGAGGCGTTCGGGTTGAAAAACGGAACGAGCTCCGGCATCGGCTCCAAAAGCCTGCCCACTGCCTCGAAAATGTCGTTCACGCGGCGTTCGGGCGTTGTCATGTTTACATATTCGGCGAGTATCCGGTTGACATAATTCGAACGGTTCGTTCCGTTCAGATGTGCCAGTCTGTCTACCTCGCGCACGATATCATCATTCAGCATAAGGCTGTATAATTGCTTTTTCATCTTCGGCTTCGGCCACCTTTCATGCGTACATTGTATCACGTTTCGCATAACTTGTCAAGTGGTTTATATAAATTTCTGCACAAAATTATAGCTGCCACTCCCCCGCTTTCGTTTATTTTGCCCGCACGGAACAAAAAAAAACGGCGCTTTGAAGGGATCAAAACGCCGTATTAAAGTATTATTCGGTTTCCGATACTATAAGAATCCGACTTACATCTTTGTCAATATATGTAAAAAAGAGTGCGGAAGAAGTAGTTATGAGTCAGAGTCAGGAGGCAGGAGTTAGGAGTTAGGAGTTAAGGAAAAAATAAAAACCGGCAGACATCTTTCGATATCTGCCGGTTCTGGTGACCCGTAGGAGAGTCGAACTCCTGTCTTCGCCGTGAGAGGGCGACGTCTTGACCACTTGACTAACAGGCCTTTTGCACGCATTTTCGGCGCGTATTCCGAATATATCATAAAAAGGTTGTTTTGTCAAGAGCTTTTTTGGCAATGCTGAAAAGGGGAACAAAATTATTTTCGGGAGCAGCTCATATGGATTTCGACCGCGAAAAAAACCGCAGATTTGCCGTGACAGTGCTTTATGTTGCCGCCGCAGCGGCGGCCGTTTACCTTGTTTTCGGGGTACTCTGGCAGGCGGTCGCGCCGTTTGCCGTCGCTTATGTATTTGCCGAATGCTTCAAGCCGCTCGTGCGGTACGGCGAATCGCACCCGAAATTTCCGCTGAAAGCGACGGTTATCGCCGTGATCCTTTTTGCCGCACTGGCGCTGTGCGCACTGCTTTATGCCGCCGCGCGGGAGGGCGTGCGCGAGCTGAACACGCTTGCACAGAGCATTTCCGAAACGCTTGCGCGGATCCAGAGCGACGATGATTTTGCGCGTGATGCGATCGAAAGAATAAACGGCTACATTCCCTTTGTGGATCTGCGCGAAAGGCTCTGGGATATGCGCGGGAACATAAACGAGGAGGTCTGGGGGATGATGACCTCGCTTTTATCCGAATTTTCCGGAAGGATCGTAAGCCTGCTCACCGCTTCGGCGGTATTCCTGCCCAAAGCGCTGCTGACGACCGTCGTCGTTATCATCGCGACATATTATTTTGCCGTGGATCGCGTGCGGATAAATGCCTTTCTGCTTTCCTTCTTCAAGCCGGAAACGCGCGCGAAGCTCAAACGCGCCAAGGACGAGCTTACCTCCCTTGCGTTCGGGTTTCTGCGGGCATATTCGCTGCTGTTTCTGCTGACATTTGCCGAGCTGCTTGCCGCTTTTCTGCTGATGGGCGTGAAATACGCACTGCTTATCGCACTGCTGACCGCCATAGTGGATATACTTCCCGTACTGGGCACCGGGACTGTGCTTTTGCCTTGGGCGGCAGTATCGCTTTTGGCGGGGGATTACGGGCGCGGTGTCGCGCTGCTTGCCGTTTATGCGGTGATAACCGTCGTGCGGCAGATAGTTGAACCGCGCATCGTGGGCAAAATGATCGGGCTTTCGCCGATACTTTCGCTTGCCTCGATGTTCGTCGGGCTAACATTGATGGGTGTCGCCGGGCTGTTCGTTTTCCCGCTGGCGGCAATGCTGTTTACCGCGCACCGCAGGGAAAAAAGCAC
>USHI01000141.1 GCA_900554405.1 uncultured Eubacteriales bacterium
TATATACTTGCGAAATTCCTGGGGATATGCCCGTTTATCGGCGTTTCCAAAAGGCTTAAAACCGCTTTCGGAATGAGCCTTGCAGTGGTATTCGTAATGGTCATATCCACCGCGGTGACATACCCGATATACAAATACGTTCTGGAGCCGAACGGGCTCACTTACCTTCAAACCATAGTATTCATTCTTGTTATCGCGGCGCTTGTACAGCTTGTGGAGATATTCATGAAAAAGATTTTCCCGCCGCTTTACAATGCGCTCGGGATATATCTGCCGCTTATCACGACAAACTGTGCCGTGCTCGGCATAACGATGCTCGTTATCGATAAGAGCGGCGTCGGCTACGGCTATCCCGAAGCGCTTGCAAACGCTTTCGGTTCCGGCTTGGGCTATATGCTCGCGATGGTGCTTTTTGCCGGCGTGCGCGAAAGGCTGGAAAACGCGGATATCCCGCAGGCATTGAAGGGGCTTCCGATAACGCTGGTTTCGGCGGCGCTGCTTGCCGTTTCCTTTTCGGGCTTTGCCGGGCTCGGCGCATAGAAGAAGGGGGGATATCGTATGAATGATATACTTTTTCCCGTGATGCTCGTAACCGGCATCGGCATTGTCGCCGCCGTCGGGCTGGTCGTCGCTTCGAAGCTTTTCGGCGTGCCTGTCGATGAAAAGGCTTCCGCAATAGAATCGCTCCTGCCCGGCGCAAACTGCGGCGGATGCGGGTATTCCGGCTGTGCCGCATATGCATCTGCAATATTCGAAAAGGGCGAAAAGACAAACCTCTGCGTTGCCGGCGGGGCGGAGGTCGCGGAGGAAATAGGCAGGCTGCTCGGGGTCGAAAGCGGCTTTGTGCGCAGGGTAGCCGTCCTGCACTGCGGCGGCGGCGCGGAAAACGCGCCCGCGCGTGTCGGCTATTCCGGGATCGATTCCTGCGCCTCCGTTTCCGCGCTGTTCGGCTCGCTTTCCGGGTGCGCATACGGCTGCATCGGTATGGGCGATTGCGCTGCGGTCTGCCCGGAGCACGCGATATCCGTAGCGTCGGGGCTTGCGCATATAGATACGGGGCGCTGTATCGGCTGCGGTAAATGCGTTTCGGCTTGCCCGAAGCATATCATATCGCTTTCCGTTATCGGCGGAAGCCCTGCGGTGCTTTGCTCCAATCCGCTGCGCGGTGCCGCAAAAAGAAAAGCGTGTGCAAAAAGCTGCATAGGCTGCGGGCAATGTGTCCGCGCCTGCGGCAGCGGTGCAGTCAGGCTCGAAAACGGCTGTGCCGTTATCGACGGCGCGCTTTGCAGCGGCTGGGGCAAATGTGTTTCCGCCTGCAGGTTCGGCTGTATAAGCATTATCGGTTAAAACCCGGTGTGCCGGGAACGATAAAAACAACAGCGTTTCCGTTTTGATGTGCGGAAACGCTGTTTTATATACGTTTTTTGTGCCGGTGCTATTCCCGGCTTCTGACTGCCTTTTTGTGTATATCTTCCATCTTCTTATCCAGCAATGCTCCCATTTCGGCGCATTCAAGCAGCTCCTTGCGGATATCCTCTTCGGAATCAATGCCTTTTTTGTAGCTTATTTTGTGCTCAAGCGATGCCCACCAATCCATGCTTATGGTGCGGAACTGCACCTCCACCTTCATCAGCTTCTTTTTGTCGTGAAGGAATATGGGTATTTCCACAATAAGATGCAGGCTTCTGTAACCGTTCGCCTTCGGCGATGCTATGTAATCCTTTTTCTGTATCAGGCGGACATCGTCCTGTTTGAGAAACGCATCCGAAAGCATATATATGTCCGTGGGGAACGAGCATATCACCCGTACTCCCGCTATATCGTTTACAAGCTGTTCGATGTTTTCCACCGTCGGCACGATACCCTTTTTTGTCAGCTTGCTCGTGATGCTTTCCGGCGATTTCAAACGCGTTTTTATGGATTCGATCGGATTTCGGTCGTATTCGAGCGAAAGCTCCTCATCAAGCACATTGAATTTGGTTTCGACTTCCTTCATCGCGCAGCGGTAATAGGACATAAGCTCCCGATACGGGCGCGTGTAATTGCGCGCGCTTTCCGAAAGCCGGTTGATAAGCTCTGCGCCGTCGATCGCGGTTATCGGATTTTCCACCAAAGTATTCCCCCCTTTCAAAGCAGTGCGGAAGCACTGCATCCGCCTGCATAAACTATTCTATTCCGGCCACCTTTAATCCGCCTTAAAGCCGCTCGCTTTTTGCGCTGCGGTCGATCCCCGCAAGCCGCGCCTGCGAATGCTGCAGAGCGCGCGGTATGCGGTAAAGCTTTCCGTCCTTGCGGAAGCGTGCCCCCGTCTGCTTGAACCGGAAGGCGACACCCTCCTCCGCGCACTGCGCGGAAAGATCGGCGAACCAGTCGAAATCGCATTCGCGCGCTTCCGGTCCGCTTTCGCCGCCGGCAATAACCAGCTCTATCCCCGCAAGATAGGGCTTTATGCACACCCGTTCGAGCAGCGGCTCGCAAACAATCATTTTGTGCTTGATCGGAAGAAGGGAAAACACCGGAAGCCGCTGCGCGGCGCGCACACGGTTTTCGCAGGTGCAGCCGAAGGTGACGTTTTCCCACCCGTCGCCCCAATCACCGGGGATGCAATCGTAAAAGCGTGTTATACGTTTTGTGATAATGAAAAAGCTCACTCCGCTGCGTTCCCGGATCATATCCCAAACCTCCGCCCGCCAGGCATCCGCCTCCGGCAGGAAAAAATCGCTTGTCATGCAGCAGAATACCGATGCGCCGTCGGGTATTTTGTAATTGCCCGCACGGTCGCGCTCGGCGGGGAGCGAAAAGCCGGCGTTCCGTGTGATCTGCGATGCATCCCGCCCGACACGCCCGTCGCGGCGGTAAACATAGCAGTTCATACAGCCTTCGGAATATTTGCGGCAGCCGTGCCACGGGGTCCAGACAAATTCGTTTTTGTATTTGTTCTCCATGCTTTCTCCGTTGCGATGTTGAAATTTGTTTTGATGCGTGCTAAAATACTGCCGAAAGGGGAGTGTCTGCGTTGGAAAAGACAGATATCCTGAAAACCTTTATAAACAGGTATGAAAACATCGTGTTTTTCGGCGGAGCCGGCGTTTCGACGGAAAGCGGGCTACCGGATTTCCGGTCGAAGGACGGGCTGTATAATCAGAAATACGATTATCCGCCGGAGGTGATCCTTTCTCACGATTTTTATGAATCCCATCCGGAGGAATTTTTCAGGTTCTACCGCGAAAAGCTCCTTGTTCCGGGGATAAAGCCAAACCGTGCGCATTATGCGCTGGCAAAGCTCGAGGCGTGCGGGAAGCTCAGGTGTGTCGTGACCCAGAATATCGACGGCCTTCATCAGGCGGCGGGCAGCAAAAACGTGCTCGAGCTGCACGGCAGCGTTTTGCGGAATCATTGCGAAGTGTGCGGCAGGGAATACGGCGCTTCGGCAATGGCGGGCGAGGGTATACCGAAATGCGCCTGCGGCGGAAGGATAAAGCCGGATGTCGTGCTTTACGGCGAATCGCTGGATATGGATATCCTGACTGCGGCGGTAAAGGCAATAAGCGAATGTGAAATGCTCATTGTCGCGGGGACATCGCTCACCGTTTACCCTGCGGCGGGGCGCCCAAGGTTCTTTCCCCAGGGAAGACTCAAATA